>DATAHG010000267.1:0-18430 GCA_036263295.1 Thermoanaerobaculia bacterium
CCGACGCTATCAGCTACAACCTCTAGGGGGACGGCGTGCCGATTCTGATCAGCGACACCCCGCCCGACGTACCGCTCTCGGAGGTCGTGGACGTACTCCCAACCGCCTGGGGCCAGCCGTCCATGACTTGGACCGGGTGGACTGGGGAGACCTTCAACCTGGCCGGCGACTTCAAGGCAGCCACGCTGATGGAGGCCGAAGGCCGGTCCGGGCTGGTCATGCCCCCGATCGAGCACTACTCGGTCCGTGCCGCCACCAGCGACGGTGAGACGTGGCAGGGGTACAACGTCCTGCCACGGGACGTGACGTGGCCGATCATCATCGTCGGGGACTCGCCGCAGGCCATGCGCGAGGAACACCGCCGGTTCCTGGCCACGATGCGGCCAGACCAGACCGGGACCCTGGACGTTTACGCCCCGGACGGCGAGAAGCGATCCCTGACCCTTCGTTACATGGCCGGCGCCGAAGGCGACTTCGGGACCACGACGTACGGCGGGTACTGGCTCCGGCACTCGATCAAGATGCGGGCCTACGACCCGTTCTTCTACGGCGACCCGATCACCCAGCCCTTCGCCTACGCACCTGGTGTGAACTTCTACGGCGGCGGCACCGGCACCACGGCGCCCCTGTTCTACATCTCTTCGTCCCGGACTGTGGACTCCGCGCAGATCACCAACCCCGGGGACGCCGATGTCTACGGCGTGTGGCGGATCTACGGCCCGTTCACTTCGGCCACGGTCGGGTTCGGATCATCGACCATCGTTCTCCCGTTCACGATCTCGGCTCCCCATTGGGTCGAGGTAAATACCGATCGCCGCGTGGCCACGATCGTGGACGACCTGGGCGCGAACCGCTGGGCCGACGCCGGCACGGTGAAATTCGCTCCATTGCCGGCCGGAGCGACCACGACCCTGGCTGTGACGATCGCCGGGGCGGGCACCGGGACCGCAGTGGAGTTCAGCTTCCGCCCGAAGTTCTGGCGGGCCTGGTGAGCGAGTTCCTGTGGCAGGTCTACACCAACACCTACCCGTACGAGAAGGTAGCCGAGGCCGCCACGTACACGTCGTGTGAGGTCATCCGCCGGCACAACCAGGTGGGGTCCTGGAAGCTGACTATGTCACCGGCGGACGGAGCCCTGCTCGAGCTCGCTCGTCCGGACCGCCGGGTCACCGTGGACTACAACGGACACCGGGTCTCCTCCGGAACGGTCCACGGCGTACGGCAGGCCAGAGACGGACGATCGGTCGTCAACGAGGTCTACGGGTACGACGACCTTCGCTGGCTTGAACGCCGGCTGGCCGCGCCGGACCCGACCGCCACCTACCCAGCGGACGGAGTCTCGTTCACAACCGGGTTTAACTACCGGGACTACATCGCGGACAACGCTGAGACGATGATCAAGTATTGGGTTACCCGGAATGCGGTTACCCGAGCCCCGATCCCCGGCCTCGTGGTGGCTACGGATCTCGGTCGCGGAGCGTCGAAGGCGTACGGACCTCGCTGGGACACGTTGCTGGAGGCAACCGCCAGGATCGCCAACGGCACCGGACTCGGGTTGTCGCTGGTCCAATCCGGGGACCACCTGGTGTTCGACGTCTACGAGCCGCAGGAACAGCCGGTCAGGCTGAGTGAGAACCTGGACAACCTCCGGGCCTGGGAGTACGTGCTCGAGGCACCTATTGCCACACGGCTGGTGCTCGGTGGACCAGGGGACGGAACCGCTCGCAAGTTCATGTGGAAACGGCTTACCTCGTCCGAGACCGATTGGCTTGTGACCGAGAAATTCGAGGACGCGACCGAGGGCGACACTGACGCCGAGATGTCCGCTCGTGGCGCGGAGTTGCTGGTCGAGTACGCCCCGCAGGCAGGGTTCTCTGTCACGCCGGAGGACACGGTCTCGATGCGGTACGCCGAACACTACAACGTCGGGGACAAGGTGCGAGTCGAGGTCGCGAACGGAGTGTTCATCCCGGACACTGTGACTCAAGTAGTGTTGTCGCACCAACCAGGATCGGCGCCGCTGGCCACCCCGACGGTGGGCAACAGCGACGCAGCGAACAAGTCGTCGGCGTTGGCACGCAGCGTCCGGACCACGTTGACCCGGCTTCTACGGCAGCAAAGGATCAGGTAATGGCGTTCACCGGTAAAGGATTCACGGGCACGGTCACGGACGACGACTTCGCGGACCTGTTGAACGGAGCCGCGGAACACGGCGTGGTCTCGCCGTACGGCAGCGCCGGCATGGAATGCACCCGGGTCGTCGGATCGAGGTCGCTCCGGGTGGACGTGGACGCTACTTCCACGGTCGGCCGGGTCCAGGCCCCCGGTGTCCTGGCCACCCTGACCACACCGACCAACGCCACCGCCGCGCCGACATCCCCGACGAACAACCGAATCGACATGTGTGTGGCCCGGTTCACCTGGGCGACCAACACTGTGGCGCTGGTGATGAAGGAAGGGACTCCGGCCACGTCCCCCGTCGCGCCGGCCCTGACCCAGGACCCGGGCAACGTCTACGAGGTCCCGCTGGCCACGGCGTCTCTGACCACCGCGGCGACCGAGTACACCGCCGGCTCCGTGGTGGATCGACGGTACTGGATGCAGGCCGGTCACTTCGTGGCCCCCTCGACCACGACCTTCCCGTCCGCCCGGCCCGGTGCCTTGCTCTACCACCCGGACACCGACCAGCTGCGGATGAAGAAGGTCTCAGGCTGGGCCCTGTTCAATGCGCAGTCCGACTCCGGGATCCTCGCCTTCGGCCCGTACGGCGGGTTCCAGGGATCCATCTTCCGCGGCTACCGACGTAATGGCATGGCCACTCTGGTGTTCGCCACAACGAAGATGAACAACGACATTGTCAACCTCGACATCGACGGGTCGATCAATGGTCAGGGCCTCAACCCTGTGTTTTCCGTCTACGGCCAGGTGCGGGTCACGTCGCCGTACGGCTACGCCGCCTGGTCAGTCAGCCCGACCGGAGACTTCCACATCGAGAAGCTGACCGCGAACGCCGGTGCCGTCATCACCGGTACCCTCACCTACCCAGTCGGGAGCTGACATGGCCAAGGTTCTGTACGGCGGCAGTACCGCGGACTTCGCGGTGGCCACCCAGGCAGTCCAGGACTACCCGAACGGCAACAGCGTCGATGTCCTGAAGTTGGCCACCACGTCGCTCGAGGTCTGGACCGCCGGCACCGGAGGCACCCAGGTCACGGACCTGGCCCTGTTCACCGGTTCCTACACCGTCCCCGGATCAGCAGCCACTACGTTCTCACCGCAGGCGAACGGAACCTTCCTGGTCTGGGCCGAGGACACTCTGGGCTCGGTCTACATCATGCCGACCGGCGGCAGCTTCCGCTGGGTCATGAACCCGATCAATCTCGGGTCCCGGGTCCGGGCGATCGAAGCCGGGTCGTACGTTGCGACCTCGAGTGTCGGCCAGATCGGTGGGGTCGCCTCGCTGGACTCTACCGGCAAGGTCCCCACGGCCCAGCTCCCGGCGATGGTCGGTGGCGACCTGGACTCGAGCGACTACAACGTGGCCAACGGCATCCCGCAGCTGGACTCCAACACCAAGATCCTGTACTCACAGCTTCCGGTCGGGACCACCACCGGGACGGTTCTGGCCGCGAACACCGCGCTTCCGTACGCCAGCCTCCCGGCCGGAGTGAACGTCACTCAGATATGGGACGGCACCGGTACGACGCCGAACCGGGTCACTACCCGGACGGACCTGATCGTCATCTGGCGCTCCCCGGTCGAACCGTCGTACGCCGCCGGCAAAGCGATCGCCGGTACCGACGAGTGGCGGAACACCGCGCCATGAGCACCCTGACCGAGTGGCGCTACCTGACCGGGACGCACTGGCGCCGACGTGGGTACCCGGACATCGACCCAGCTGGCGCGGTGCCGGTCGCTTCCGGTACGGCCACGGACATTCAGACCGCTCTCAATGCCGCGGCCTCGGACGCCGTGGTCCTGCTGGCGGCCAACACGGTCTACACCGGGTTCGAGTCGATCAACCAGTCATACGGGCTGGTGCTGAAGGGGTCGCAGAAACTACTGGGCCAGACCGGCACCGTTCTGGACGGCTCGGTCCTGCTCACCGGATGGACCGCCGGCACCGGCTACTGGTACAAGGACGGAGCACTGCCGGCCGCCTACCTCGGCACCTGGAACGGCACCACGTTCAGCAACGACGGCGGCCAGTCGGAGATCCCGTACGGCAACACCACCCGGCCGGACATCGCCGGCGCCTGTTACCCCCGAGAACAGGTTTGGTACGACGGCATTCACCTGACCCGGGTGATGCGCCTGGTGGACCTGACATCCTCGGTCACGGGCGAGAGCTTCGCCAACCGGTTCTACCAGGACTTCGCCACGAACCGGGTCTACATCAACGTCGATCCGACCGGCCACGAGGTCCGGATGTCCCGGGCTCGGTACCTGATCAACACCGCGGACGGCGGGTACCCGAACACCCCGGTCGCCAACCGGCTGTCGAACCTGACAATCCGGAGATTCGCGTCGAAGTCGCAGCTCGGAGCGGCCACGATCTCCGGCCCTGGCTGGATCGTGGACGGTTGCACCTTCACCGGGAACCACGCGATCGGTCTGCACCTGACTAACGCCGACGGCGCCCAGGTCCGGAACAACCGGTTCCACCTGAACGGGCAGCTGGGGATGGGCCACAACTCCAGCGACAATACCGTTGTTGAGGACAACGAGTTCTACGCGAACAACACGGACAGTTACTGGGCTGCGGACTGGGAGTCCGGGGGCTACAAGGCCACGTACTCGCTGAACAACATCTTCCGCCGGAACAAGATTTGGAACAACGTCGGCGTCGGTGCCTGGTGGGACATCGACAACCGGACGCCTCAGGTCTACGAGAACGACATCTGGGACAACCAGGCAGACGGGATCCGGTTCGAGATTAGCTACGGTGCCGACATCCACAACAACTGGATCACCGGCAACGGGCTCTACTTCCCGTACGGGCTGCGGGTCCCGGCGTCGCCGTATTCGATGCTGGCCGTTGCCGGCGTCAACGTGAACTCGTCCCCGGACGTCAAGGTCCACCACAACATCATGAGTCCGGACCCGACGCGCCTGGTTGCGACGTCGATCTCACCGGCGGCAGCGGTCCACACCCGCGGAAACCAGAACGGGGTCGGTGCCCAGATGCGGGACCGTGGATCCGGCGGCTACGGTCTACGGGACCTGCACAACCTGGACGTCCATGACAACGATGTGACCCTGACCACGTACTTCCTGGCAGACATCGCGGCGCAGGGAAAGACGCCCACGGCAACGGGTACTGAGTTCGGTGCCACGGTCAACGGTCTCCGTACGCTCCAGGTGGACACGACGCTGTACTACACCGCGGCGAAGAACAACCGGTTCTACAACAACACGTACCGGGTGGACTCGGCGTCCAACAAGCGGTTCGCCTGGAACCAGACGTATCTGACCCTGGCCTCGGTGCAGTCCACCACGGCCACGACGGACAACCCCCAGGAGGTCGGCTCGGTGGTGCTCACCGCGCCTCGGCCAGGGATCCGGGTAGCGGCGTCCGGCGACGACGGGACCTGGACGTCGGTCGGTACCACGGCGTACTCGCCCACCACGACGGCCAATCTGATCGGGGACTTCGACGCCACCAACTTCGGGCACTGCGCGTGGATCCGGGTCACCGGTCTCACGGTCCCACAGGGAGCGACGATCGACACCGCCTACTTGGACATCCTCGCCAAGGGCATGAACGGTACCCCGCCGCCGATGACGATCCGGGCGCACAACTCGGCCAACTCGCCGGCACCCACCACCCGGACCGACGTCTCCGGCCGACCGCGGACGTTCGCGGGGGTTGACTGGGCGCCCACCGCCTGGCCGGTCGGTACCTGGATGAACAGCCCGTCCGTGGTCTCGGTGCTCCAGGAACTGGTGAGTCGGTCCGACTGGACCCCGGGCAGCGCGGTCACGTTCCTGATCGAACCGCAGGTGATCGGGTTCTCCGCTCAGCAACTGATCTCGTTCACGGCCTGGGACGACCCGACCAGGGCCGGCGCCGGTCTCATCTACACCTACCACTAGGAGGCACCGTGGCTACCGTCAACGTGCAGACCGCTGCCTCCACCGACGACGGAGGATGGTCCGAGGCCGGGTACTGGTCCCCGACCGCCACCATCATCCGGTTCGGTGACGCCTCGCCCACCGACTACGGGCGCTCGGCATGGTTCCGGTTCGTGACCGGGATCCCTGCCCTGTCGGCTGTGGCGTCGGCCACCCTGACCCTGATCCCGAAGGGGATCTCCGGGACCCCGATCCCGACGCTCCGGATCACGGCCGCGAAGGAGGACGCCGGGGCGGCCCCGACCACGATTACCGATGCCCGGACCAGGACCCGTACGACGGCGTACGTGGACTGGACCCCGCCGTCCTGGGGGACCGGCGTACCGCAGGCGTCCCCGTCGATCGCCTCGGTTGTTCAGGAGGTCGTCAGCCGGCCCGGGTTCTCCGGCAACCTGCTCCTGTTCGTGGAAGACCTGACCACCGGTTCCGCCACCCTGACCGCGCAGCTGTCCGTGGATTCCTTCGACGGCGTACCGGCGAACGCAGCATCGTTCGCGGCGACGTACACCCCGCAGGCAGCGCCCACGGCGACGATCGGCGGGCCGACCACGGTCGCCACGTCCACCGGGATCACGGTCACTGGGACCGGTACGCCGAACACTGCTGGGGCGACGATCACCGCCTACACCTGGCGGGTCGTCAGCGGCTCCGGGTCCTTCAACAACACCGCGCTCCAGAACCCGACCTACACCGCCGGGTCCACAGCCGGTACCGCCACGATCGGCCTGACCGTCACCGACTCCAACGGGCTGACCTCGACCGAGGCGACCCAGGTCATCAACATCACCGGTGGGTCTGGCGGGGCCACGGTGACCGACACGATCGCCGCGTCCGGCGACGACGGCTCGTGGCACAACGAGGGCGCCGGTTCGACGTCGATCACCGGGACCACGGTCGCTGTCGGGGACTCCTCGAGCACGGATAATGCTCGCTGGGGCTGGACCCGGTTCGTGCTGAACGTCCCCCAGGGATCGACCATCACCGCGGCCACCGTCTCGGTGAAGGCCAACGGGCTCACCGGCACCATCCCGGCGATGACGCTGGTCGCTGTGGCCGCCGACGACGGCCCGGTCTATACCAACCGTGCGGCGTACAACGCCCTGGCCCAGACGTCCGCCTCCGTGGCCTGGACGCCGGCCGCCTGGGTCGGCGGTACGACGTACACGTCCCCGTCGCTGGTGAGCGTGGTCCAGGAGGTCGTGAACCGCGCCGGCTGGGTCTCGGGGAATCACATCCTGCTCTTCTGGAAGGTCCCGGTAGACGCCTGGGCCTCGGCCAACGTGCTGACGTTCCGGGCCTGGGACGGGTTCCCGACCGAGGCCGCCTCGATCTCGGTCACCTACTCCGGGTCCGCCGTACCGACGCCCAATGCCGGCGCCGATCAGGGCCCGGTGGACTCGAAGCGGAACATCAACCTGTCCGCGGCCGGGTCCACAGGGTCACCGAACGTGTACCTGTGGCGGATCATCTCCGGCGGCGGCTCGCTGTCCTCGACCACGGTGTCCAACCCGACGTACAAACCGCCGGCCACCACAGCCGGTGGCGTCGCCGTGATCGGGCTCCGCGTTGGCGTGGGCACTGTCGGTTCAGCAGAGGATACGATGACGGTTACGTACCGTCCGCACACAGAGTGGATTGTCAACGGGGCCGCCGTCCTCACCTACATGTCCTAGAGGGGTCAACCATGCCGATTCTGGTCAACACCGCCGAAGAAGTGCTGACCCTCGAGCAACGGGTCACGGCCCTGGAGGGCATCCGGGACGAGCAGTCCCACACCATCGTCCTTCTTGCCGGCCGGCTGGCCTCGGTGGAACAGGCGCTGGCTGACCCGCCCCCGATCCTGGCCGCCGGATCGTGATCATCGGCAACATGTCCATGTCGTCGCGCTGGTTCCGGAGCTTCCAGGCGGTGGCATACGGGTTCCTCGGCCTGGCCGGCGCGATCCTCATGGCCGACCCCACTCGGTCGGTTCAGGGACAGACCCTACTGATCCGGGTGTTCCTGTCCGGGTTCCTGGTGATCGGTGCCCTACAGGCCGTGATCGGTGTGACCCTCGACCTGTGGCTGATCGAGTTCCTGGGGCTCCCCCTGCTCGGCGCGGCGGTGCTCGCCTTCGTGGTGATCCTGCTGGACGCCCAGACGACCGGCGCCTTCGCCGTGGCCTGCTTCTTCTCGGCCGTGTTCACGATACTCCTGCGCCGGTTCCTCGACCTGTGGTCCCTGCTGACCGGCGCGAAACGAGCGTTACGGGGCGGTCACGGATGAACATCAACGCGCTGACCGCGATCCTCGGGATCATCTTCGGCGGCGGCATGGCCACGGTGATCCTTGCCTTCTTCCGGGGTACCGACGTCTGGAGATCCGGAACCCAACGCAGCGAGGCCCGAGCCATTCAGAACGTGGAGCGATACGCTAAGGCTGCGGACCGTCGCGCTGCGGAGGCAGAGAAGCGGTCCGACTATCGGCAGGACCTCGTGGACTTCTGGCGCGGGGTGGCCGCCGATCGCGCGTACGTGATCACGACGACGCTGGGCAAGGAAGCCCTTCCGGCGCTGCCACCACTCCCCACGCCGCCGGTAGAGATCCCGGAATCGGCGGCCGATACGAAGTTGCTGGACGAGGCGAGACACGATGACTGAGCAGTTGAAGCCGACCCGCGGAGACGTCAAGGACAAGAAGGCAGGGCAGACGCTGATCGTCAGCGCGGTGGCCCAGCTGGTGACCCTGGCGGTCCTGGCCCTGATGTTCTGGATCTACACCACCCAGAACGAGGTCATCGGCACCCTTGCCGGCCAGCTCAGCGCCCAGCAGAAGCAGTTCGACGTCTGCAAGGACAAGCCAGTCGGTACACCGGGCTGCACGAAGAAGGTCTCCGCGGACGCTGACAAGATCGTGGACAAGGCGAAGATCCCGGTCATCGGCGTACCGGTGCCGGGGCCTCGAGGCGAGCCGGGCCTGGACGCTCCCCAGGCGTCGGAGATCCAGGCCATGATCGTGACCGAGCTCGCCAAGACCAACCCGAAGCTGACCCCGTCGCAGGTCCAGCAGATCGCCCGCGTGGCCGCCTCCCTGGTCCCGAAGCCGGCGGACGGCAAGACCCCCACCACCGAGCAACTGAAGCCGCTCATCGCCGTGGCGGTCGCCGTGTTCTGCGGCGAGGACCGCTGTGTCGGGAAGCCGGGCCGCGACGGCAAGGACGGGCAGGACGCTCCGGCACCGACCGACGAGTACCTTCGGGCACTGGTGAACGAGTCCCTGGCCGCGTACTGCAACCAGGACAACCGGCCCTGTCAGGGTGCCGTAGGCCCGACCGGACCCCAGGGCCCCGCCGGACCGTCTGGTCCTGCCGGCAGCACCGGTGCTGCCGGCCGCAGCGTCACCGATACCGACTGCGTTGGCGAGGGCTCCGACTCACACTGGACCGTCTCCTACAGCGACGGCACCACGGATACGGCGGCGGGGCCATGTAAAATATCTAGCACGCCGCAAACCCTTCTGAAGGCAGGACGCTAATGGCTCGGCCTATGACCGCCGCAGAGATGCGCGCAGCGATGAAGAAGTGGCACGTTCAGTACAAGGAGTATCCGGGCTGGACGACCCGTCACCGGCCGGGAGCCTTCTCCGACATCCGCGGGATCGTCATTCACCACACCGGGTCCGACGCCCAGTCCGACAGCTACCTGGACTGGATCTTCACCCAGGGCAGGGCGTCCGAGGGCATCCCAGCCCCTCTGTGCCACGTCTCCACCGACTTCGACGGGGACGTACACCTGGGGGCCCTCGGCCGCGCCAACCACGCCGGCAAGGGGTCCTCGGCCACGTTGGCGAAGGTCACCCTCGAGCAGTGGCCGGGCCTGACCCAGGAGACGAAGCCGGGCCCGGACAACACGGACGGCAACGCTCACTTCTACGGCAACGAGGTCCGCTACGACGGCGGCCAGCCGATGACCGCTCAGCAGTACGCCTCGGCCGTCCGCTGGGCCGCTGCGATCTGTGACCACTACGGCTGGTCGGCCATGTCCGTGATCGGACACCGTGAATGGTCCAGCCGGAAGAACGACCCTGGTAAGTGCCCGATGAACAAGTTCCGGTTCGACGTGGACCGGCTCCTCAAGGCCGGACCCCCCGGCGCCGCGAAACCCAGCACCTCGACACAGGAGACCGACATGGCGCTGACTGACGCCGACGTGGCCAAGATCCTCGACACCCCGCTCCAGCCCGGCGGCGCGGACGTGACGCTCCGGTCCGCCGGATTGCAGATCCACTGGCTGTACCAGGGCTTCCTCCAGGGCGGCAAGTTCGAGCAGCTGCTCCAGAAGGCGGCCACGGCCCAGCTGCTGGCCCCGGGCCAGGACATCAACAACCAGCTAGATCGCATCGAAGCCGACACAGACAGGATTCAGTGATGTGGACCAAGGCGTTCTGGGCCGCTGCTGGTGAGCGTGCCGTCAAGACCTTCGCCCAGACCCTGGCGTCTCTGATGACCGCCGATGGTCTGGGCCTGCTGGACGCGGACTGGACCGCTCGCCTGTCGGCCGCTGCCGGCGCTGCGGTGCTGTCGCTGCTGATCTCGGTGGCATCGGACCAGATCGGCAACCCGGGCCCGTCCCTGACCACGGAGACCACCGAGCCGGTGGACGCTCCCGAGGAACCCTCGACCGAGGAGTGGCTGGACGGCGGTCCGGTCGCCTGACCCCCGGAACGACGCCGGCCCCCAGGATCTCGAGCCTGGGGGCCGGTCGCTGTCTCAGATCACCACCACCGGGCGTTGTTTCCGTAGATCGACGCCTGACGCGGCTTCTCCCAGGTCTGGGACGGGACCGTGATGCCGTCGTCGTACGGGTGCATGCACGAGTCGGTCTCGCTGTCCGGCCGGTGGCCGAAGCCCTGGGAGTGGCCGAACTCGTGGAGCCAGACACTGACCCACCGGTCACCGGTGCGGCACGGTTGGGACGTCGCCGCGGACGTGTTGATCTGGACCTCCGACGTGACCACGAACCCGGTCGTGGCGCTGTAGCTGGTCGGGGCCTTCCCGCACACGTTGTCCGGCAGGGTCGCCGGCTTGAAGACGGTCCGCTGTGACGGCGGGAAACCGCTCGCCCCGCAGCCGCCGGCCGTCTTGCGGACGTAGGTGTTCAGCAACCCGTTGTTCAGGGCCTTCCACTCGGCCGCGACGAGTCCGTAGCCTTGAGGACACCGCCGCCCACACACTGCGGAGGACAGGTCCGGATCGTCGGGACCTGCTGTACTTGCTGGACCGGAACGGCCGGAGCCGTCGTCCCGGTGACGGCGACGAGGCCGATGGACATGAGCCCTACGGCGAGGAGTTTGCGCATGAAGGTGCCTTCCTGAGTTTGCGTGCATGACGCTTGCAGCTGTGGCCACAGTAGCGCTGACGGTGTTCCCGCGGGCTGAACCAGTGCCGGCAGTCCGGGTTCTGGCACATCCGCACGGGCTACTTCTTCCCTTTGCCCTTGCTCTTGTCGTCGGTCATGTTCAGCTGCTCCCGGATCTCCTTCGGGCTGAGCTTCGGGCGGTTCAGCTTGGGCTGACGGATGCGGTCCTGGTACGGGTCCGGTTTCTTGGGCATGGTTCAGCGTCCCTTCATGTGCTTCGGGTTGGCCTGGCCCTTGGCCTGGATGCGTTGCTGGCGGGCCGCTTCCCGGCGCTCGTTGAAGTTCCGGCGGCCGGCTTCGGGGTCGTCCTCACGCTTGGCGTGACGGCCCTTGGGATTCTTCTGACTCACGGGTCAGATCCTCTCTGAAGTCAGGTCTTCGGGACTATCGAGCCAGGTAATCATTTCTGTCGCAGTGTCGCCTACGGCAATACGTACGTTGCCGGCGAACATCGGGATTTCGGGTGGGTTCATGTGCTGGATGACTGCGCTGATCTCCGCGACGTCATCCAGCGCGAGCTCCACGATGACGAGAGCGGTATGGGTGGCCATGCTGATCAGATCCTTCCGTAGTGGTGCTGGGTGGGGGACGAGGGGTGGATCTTGCGGAGGCAGCGCCAGGTGATCGACGCGTCCTCGTTTCCGGCCTTGGACGACGGGCACTGGGGCAACAGGTCCAGGACCCGGCCGATCAGGCACACGCATCGGGAACCGGCCTCGTCGGACCAGCACCGGTCGTCGTGGGTCGCGTCGTCCAGCAGGTCGGCCAGGTGCTCGATCAGATCGCCTTGTGGCTGGGCCAGGTGGAGTGGGCAGAAGTCGTAGTGGAACGGGCTCGGCGTACTGCGGTAATCGCCAGGCCAGCAGGAGCAGAGACCGGTGACGGTGGTCACAGCAACTCCAGTCGGGTCTCGGTGCGGGTAGTGGTGAACTGGCCGGCCAGGTCCGGATGCTCGGCCCGGAACTTGACCGTCTGGAACTGGGACTTCTCGATCGTCTTGGCCTGGACGACACGCTGGCCGCGGACGGTGCCGAATTCCTTGCCGGACTCGCGGATCCGGGCCAGGATCTGGGTCTTGGCTTCCTCGGCCCGTTCCCTGGCCGCCTTCTCGTCCGCCCGGGCCCGGGCCAGCTGCTCGATCAGGTGGGACATCTCGTCCAGCGACACGGCCTCGTCATCGGACGGCCGGTCCGGTGCCGGCTCGTTCTCCCAGACCCCGCCGAAGCGCTCAGCGAGCAGGGCCTGGATCTCATGTGGCATGGGGACCGTGACCGGGACAGTGCCGTGACTCCGGACCGGGACCCCTCCGTTCAGTTCCCCGGTCATCCAAGCGAGAGCCAGGGACTGGTCCGTGATCTCGATCGGGAAGCCGGGACTGATGCTCTCCGGCGCGATGCTGTTGGCCCGGATCCAGTCCAGGAACGGAACGTACCAACCGCCGAGAGCGGACTGGAAGTCCTCGGCGGTGGTGTCGGCCGGGATGGTGATGTGCATCATCGGGCCACCTGGCCCAGCCACCAGTTCACGTACGCGACGGCCAGGGCGCCGAGACTGGCGACCATCAACGCGCCGAGGACAGTGGCGGCGATCCGGTTCCATGCGATGTTCATAATTCCTCCGTAGCGGGTGCTTGTGTTAGAAGTTTAACACTGCTCTGGGGTCAGGTGTCAAGAGCAAGGGAAGCAGCCTCCGCGAGATTCAGAATCTCAGCGACGAGGACCGTTCGTTCGTCATCGGTAGCTTGGCTCAGGTCCCGGCCGCTGGCCCAGACCTCGTGTAGAAGCTCCATCGCCCAGGGGCTGGGCAAGTAGTTGTCCAAGACCCATCGGGGCTGGTCCCCGCGGCATGGACAGTAGCGACCGATGCAACTCATCGGGCATCACAGCACAACCCCTGATCGGCCCGGCCCTTGTACGGGCAGAAGAAGCAGCCCCCGCCAGGGGTGGCCGGCACTTGGAGCAGCGGGGCCCGGTTGCTGTTGCTCGCAGCTGTAGCGGCGACGTACGACCGGACGTGATCCAGCCGGACCAGGGCCTGTTCCGCGATCGCCGGCTGCCACGGCTCGGACCAGACGTACAGATCCTGGAGCGTCTTGGTCACGCCGAAGATCGCCAGGGCCACGCGATCGACCCGGTAGCCGCGGGCGGCCCAGCCGTTGCCGTAGGTGTGGGCCTGGACCCGGTACTTCGTGGACAGGTAGCCCCGGAGCCATTCGCCGTGCTGTGTGGCTCCGAGGAACTTCCAGTCCACCACGGTAAGGCTCGGCTTGTGGTAGGCGTCACTGGTGCCGACCACGCCGCGGCCACAGTCCACCGAGCACTCGAGCTCCCAGGTCGCTTTGGGCAGGTTCTCCTCCATCCAGGAGTGCATCGCCACGCCGCGGATCGACGGGAACGGGTCCTGCCAGCTGGGATTCTTCTCGACGCCGGCCACCTTGAACGCAACCTGCCGGGCACACGGCTCCCCGATCTCGGACGGCCCGATCTCCTTCTGGAGACCCCGGGACGCGCCGGCCGCGGCCACGGTCATGTCGTGGATGATGATCTCCCGCAACGCCTCCGACTCCGGGCCGTTGGAGTATGCGGTCCCCGGCTTCAGGCTGACGTTCACCGGCTTCGGGGTGAAGACGCCGAGAGCGGTCACTGTGACTCCGAGTTCAGGAACGGATCTCGTTCCGGATCGTAGTTCGGGTTCGGTGCTCCGCAACGGCGACAGGTGGGAGCAGACGATCCCACCCACCTGTAGTAAGTGAACCAGTGACGGGACCAGACCGTGGAACAGGTCACTGCGACCACCACCCGTACGCGATGCCGACCAGGGCAACCACGCCCATGACGAACAGGATCATCCACAGCGTCGGCCACCAGGTCTCGTCCGGTTGCCGGTACGGATCCGGCAACCGAGGCAGCGGCGGAGCCAGGTGCCACACATGACCGGATACCCGTTCCCCGACGACCTGTTGGATAACTACCCATACCCGTCCGCAGTCGTCACATTGCCAGGCAGTTCCCGGCTCGTACTTCTCAGCGGCTGGCTTTCCCTGGCAGCTGTGCTCTGGCGTCGGCTCCGAGATGATACGGCCGGTCATCGCTTCGCCTCCTGGCAGTTGGCACAGAGCCGGGCGTGGCGGCCGTAGATCGCGCAGCTTCTCGTCCTTGTTCTGGGCCGCGGCATCGCGTTCGGCCAGTGCCTCAGCCGCTGCGGTGAGCGTCTTCAGCATCTCCGGGAACAGGTCCGCGGCGGCCCGGAGCCGGGCGGCTGGCGGGGGTGGAGGCGGCATCGGAACCGTCTGTACGGGAGGCGTGGCCCGGCGGATCGTTTGCGAGCGCCAGGCTCGCCGCTCGTTGGCGTACTTGTCGTCAGGCATCGGTCTCGTCCCCCTCGCCCGGGTAGTAGCCGGCGTCCGGCTCGTCCTTCGGCAGGAAACCCAGGGACAGGACCGTGCCGTCCGGGCCGGACTGAGTGATCTCGGGCCAGGCGTCGGAGTCGCCTGTGTCCACCACTTCGGGAGCACCGAACATGGGAGCGATGCCCTCGGCCCGTTCCTCATCCGTCAGTCCATCGTTCCCGAGACCGTGGCCTTCCGGGTGCGGCTGCTCGGCCCAGGGCCGTACGTCGGCCAGCGTCTCGTCAGGCTCCGGGAGCCGGAGCGTGATGACGAGCGACTTCAGCCGGGGCTTGTACTCGATCTCGGCGCCCTGAGTCAGGGCCCGGACAACGGACTCCGGGTCGAACAGGCCACCGGCTCGAAGCAGATCACCGAGACGCTTCTCGGCGCCGGCTACCGCCGTGTACTCGTTCTTGGTTCTGGGCATTGCGGAACTCCTTCTGCGGGTGGAGGCGGCCGGACACCGCTCGGGGGGATTCAGTGCCCGGCCGCCGGATCGTGGGTCAGGAAAGCTGACCCTGGTTCAGCGCGTTCAGTGCCTGCTGGGCCGCGGCCGGGTCGGTCGCCGGCTGCTGGACGGGCGCCTGGGGCTGGGCCGGGAACAGACCCTGGGCCGGCGCCGGGGCAGCTGCTACCTGTCCCGGGAACTGGCCCTGTGGCTGCGGCTGGATCGTCTGCCCGGGACCGGCGGCTGCCGCGAACGGCTGGACCTGGCCCTGAGGAACCTGTCCCGGGAACTGGTTGTCAGGCACCGGATTCGGGAACGGCTGCTGGACCGGTGCCTGCTGGCCCTGGAACGGGTCAGCCTGCGGGGCCGGCGTACCGAACATGCCGCCGGGGGCCGGGGCCTGGCCGCCCTGCTGGACGTTGACCCCGTTCAGGGATCCGCCCGGCTGGAACGGGCCCTGGACGCCCTGCGGCTGGGCTGCCGCCTCGCGCCGGGCCCGCTCCGCGGTGACCTGTCCCCAGTTCTGGTAGGCCGCCGTGGCCTGGGCGAGCTCGGCACCGTCGAGCGCGGCCAGAGCGGCGTACCCGCCGAACTTTCCGCCGGTCCGCTTGACGATCTTCACCGGCAGCACGACTCCGGTCCCAACCTGCTCCTTCAGGTTGTCCACGATCGCTCCGTTGGTGAACAGGACGTTGATCAGGATGGTCCCGGTCTGGACGTCCATCACGTCGGCCCACACCGCCTCGAGGGTGGCACCCTGGCCGTTGTTGGACATCTTCGAGTGGAAGCTGTCGGTGTAGTCCTGGGCCTGGATCAGGTACGGCCGGTTGTAGAAGCCAGCGTTCCTGAGGTCGATCTTGTCCCCCGCTACGCGGGTCTTCGGTACGAACTGTCCGAGCGTCATGGTTTGGTCTCCTGTCTCTCGCTCGGTGGTCCCGGACGGATCAGTTTCGATTCTTGTCTCTGGGGTGTCCGGGTCTGTCACATTACCACAATCAGGGGGCTATGTACCTGCCGACCTCCCTGTCCAGTGCAACGGTAGCGAAGTACACCGACAGAAGATCCGAGACCGGTCCCTTGCGCATCCCGTCCTCCACCGGGAGGCCGTACTGCTGGGCTAGCCGCATCTGCTGCTCCGACGCCTTCCGCTTCCGCCAGCCGGCGTCCCGGCTGCTGACCGAGGGGTCCTCGTTCGTGGCCTGCTCCTGGGTGATCATCATGGCCGAGCCCTGGTCCAGGTCGTCCAGCAGCCAGCCCCCGCCCTGGACGCAGTACGGCGTACCGGTGTAGCCGACCGAGTAGGTCCCGGTATCCAGCCGGCGGGCGATGAACCAGAGCCTGGCCGCCGTGGGGATGAACCAGACGCCGGCCCGGGTCTGGAGCCACACCGACGTCGATCCGGCGAACAGGTCCACCTCGATGTCATGCTCCCCGCGGACCAGCTCGATCGACTCGTCCTCGGCGGCCAGCTCGCAGATGCAGTCACAATGGCACAAGCCCCGGGCCTTGTTCGCCCGGCACGTCGTCTTCAGCTCGCCCACGTTGCAGCACGAGGAGGTCAGCATTTCGGCGCACAGGCACAGACTCGGCGCAGTCTTCTTCGTCTCAGACTCGGTCTTGGACTGGGTCAGGTCCGTGATGCTGGCCAGCGAGTGGTTCAGCGCGTCCCCGGTGATGTCGAGGAGGACCGCGTTGTCCTTGCCGGGGAACAGCCTCAGTGCCCGGCCGGCCATTTGCTGCCACAGGCCCCGGGACTTGGTGGGCCGGGCCATGATCGCGCAACTGATCGCCGGTACGTCGAAGCCTTCAGTCAGCACCCCGACCGAGGCCAGGACCTTGGTCGCGCCGTTGCGGAGCCGGTCGTAGATCGCCTGGCGATCGGCCGTGGGAGTGTGGCCGAACACCGTCTCCGTGGTGATCCCGTCCGCTGCCAGTCCCCGGGCCAGCTCGTTGCAGCTGGAGATCGACGGGGCGAACAGGATGGTCGGCCGGCCTTCGGCGTACTTTCGCCAGGCAGCCGGGATCAGCTCCGCGGCCGAGCTCGCGGACACCGCATCGCCCAGGCTCTGGTCCGAGAAGTCCCCGCTGCTCGAGCGGACGCCGGACAGGTCCAGGTCCGGGACCACCACGGTCCGGGCCTCGACGTCCACCAGGTATCCGTGTTCGATCGCCCACTGGACGTCGCGCTCCATCACCACGGACCAGTCATTGCCCAGTTTGGCCGAGTCCGAGCGGGTGAAGGTGGCGGTGAAGCCGGCGGCACGGACCCATCCGTCCAGGACCCCGAGCCGGCCCAGTAGCTGCCGGTTCTGCTTGCTGGCGAAGTGGTGGAGCTCGTCACAGATCACCACGCCGCGGGGACCGACGTCCCGTCCGCCGTACAGCGTCTGGACCGTGGCCACCACGACGTCCGGCCCGGTCTCGTTCCGGGCCGCCTTCACCACACCGACGTCCCGGACCCCCATCGCATGCAACTTGCCCACGGTCTGGGAGACCAGCTCCTCACGATGGACCAGGATCAGGACCCGCTCACTCTGGGTCCGGCGGGTGAGCTCGGAGAAGATGACCGTCTTTCCGACCCCGGTCGGCAGCACCACAGCGGCCCGGGTCTCGCCGGCGGCCCAGTGACCGGTGACCGCGTCCAGAGCCTCGGTTTGGTAGCTCCGGAGCTTCACTGACTCAGCTCCTTGTCCGTCTCAGCGAGGAACCGCTGGTTGTCCAGGTACAGGGGATCGTCCAGCAACCCTCGCTGGTCCTTTGCCTCTTGCCAACGAGGCGACAGGGCCGGAGCCGGTGACTTGGCCCTACGGACGTCTCCGATCCAAGGGCCCAAGAGAGCGAGCAGGAGTACCGAAGATGCTAGGAACAGTGGCAGGAGGATGAAGACAAGCCACTTCACTGGACGAACCTCCGTGTCGGGATACCGGCCTTCATCGCCAGGTCCGCGGTATGGGTTGCACCCTTGCTGCTGTTGCGGATGAACGCTAGGCAGACGTCCGCTCCCAGCGCCACCATCTCGGCGTTACGGCGAAAGCCAGCGGCCCGACCATAGGTGCTCCAGTC
>DATAHG010000268.1:0-6923 GCA_036263295.1 Thermoanaerobaculia bacterium
CCGGTCTCGGTCCGGGTGGACACCTTCGGCACCGGCACCATCCCCGACCGCCAGATCGAGAAGCTGGTGCGCGAGATCTTCCCGCTCTCGCCGCGCGGCATCATCGACTACCTCGACCTGCGCCGCCCGATCTACCGGAAGACCGCCGCCTATGGGCACTTCGGCCGCGGCGAGGAAGAGGGCTTCACCTGGGAGCACGTCCGCCGGGCCGGCGAGCTGCGCGCCGCCGCGGGTCTCGGCGCGGAAGCGACCGCCGCCGTGTAGGACAGGCTTCAGCGGTGGGCAAAACGGGCGGGCCCTAGGGCCCGCCTTTTTCTTGTCTCGGCTGTTTTCCGGGCGGGCGGAGAGGGGGCTACTCGGCCGCCGCCGGCTCCAGCTCCGGCTCGGCCTGCTTGTGCGAGCGGAAGCTGTCGAGCGCCATCAGCACGATGCCGATCGAGATGGCGCTGTCGGCCACGTTGAACGACGGCCAGTGGTGGAGCCCCACGTAGACGTCGATGAAGTCGGTGACCGCGCCGCTGGTGAAGCGGTCGATCAGGTTGCCGACGGCGCCGCCCACCACCAGGGCGAGGGCGATCATCAGGCCGCGGTTGCGCGACGGCGCGAACCAGAAGTAGAGGCCGACCGCCGCCAGGGCCGCGAGGCCGAGCAGGGTGAGGACCCAGCTCCCCGACTCCCGGCCGCTGGCGGTGGCGAACAGTCCGAAGGCCACCCCGGTGTTGCGGACGTGGGTCAGGTTCATCAGCCCCGGGATCACCGGCTCGACCGCGTGGTGGGGGAGGTGGAGCTCCACCAGCCACTTGGTCCACTGGTCGAGCAGGATCACTCCCAGCGAGAGGAAGAGATAGCGGAACTTCTTGAGGTTTTCGCCCAGGTCCGAAGAGAGGGGCCGCGGCGGCGCCGTGTCGATCTCTGGTTCTGTGCTCACGGGCAACTCGTCTCCCGCGCCGGGGGCGCATCTAGAGGGGACCGGGGAAAAGCTCACGGGCGGCGCGAGCCGCTGCGCGCAGCTCGTCAGGGTCCTGGAACAGCCGGATCGCCGCCACTCCCGCCGCACCCGCCGCGGCCACCTCGCCAAACCGGGATAGTGTAACTCCTCCTAGGGCATACACGGGAATTCTGAGTCGCGCCGCCGCGGCGAGACGCTCCAGACCGGCCGGCGGACCATACTCCGCCTTGCCCGGCGTTTCGTAGACCGGCCCGAAGGTCACGTAGTCGGCGCCGTCCCGCCGCGCCCGCTCGACCTCCTCCAGGGTGTGGGTCGAGCGGCCGAGCAGCACGTTGCCGCCGAAGCGCTCGCGCAGGGCCGCCAGCGGCACGCCGTCCCCCGGCAGATGGGCTCCGGCGGCTCCGGCGGCGAGCGCCACGTCGAGCCGGCCGTTGACCAGCAGCGTGCTCTCCGGCAGCGCGGCCCGGGCCAGGCGGACGAGATCCAGCAGGGCGCGGTCGTCGAGATCCTTCTCGCGGATCTGGACGCCGTCCACCCCGGCCGCGGCGAGCGCGCGGAACCACTCGCCGGGCTCGCGGTCCCGCGCGCTCAGCGTCGAGCGCTGACTGATGGCGAGCAGCCTAAACGTCGGACGGGGCATCGGCAGGGCCGGCGGGGGGCGCCGTGGCGATCTCGGCGGGGGGCTCGGCGGTCCGGCGGCGCAGCAGCAGGACCTCGAGGTCGTGCGCCCCCCAGACCAGGTGGATGATGCCGAAGCCGCTCACCGCCCCCCGGAAGAGCGGATGGATGAGGATCACCCGCAACGCCTCCCAGGTGACGTTGAACATCGTCTGGTCCCAGGCCACGTTCCAGGGAGCGAAGAGCAGGAGGGTGCCGGCCTCGAAACAGTAGAGGATGAAGACGATTCGGAAGAAGGAGGAGGCGCGCATAGGGGAGGAGGGATTCTATATCCGCAACGCCCCGGCTGCGGGCCTTCTCTTCCGGATGATATGCTGCCGCCTTCGGAAGCCGGCTCCGCGCCCCCCGTCCACCTCCTGAGAAACGAAAGACGCCATGTCACTCACTCCGACGGTCGCCATCGTCGGCCGGCCCAACGTCGGCAAGTCGACCCTGTTCAACCGCCTGCTGGGCAAGCGCAAGTCGATCGTCCACGACCTGCCCGGCGTCACCCGGGACCGCATCACCGGCCTCTCCAAGCTGCCGGACGGCCGCCCGTACATGCTGATCGACACCGGCGGCCTGATGCTCGAAGGGGACACCCTCGGCCTCTCCCAGCAGGTCTTCCTGGCAGTGGAGGAGAGCGACCTCCTGCTCTTCGTGGTCGATGGCCGCGACGGCCTGACCTCGGCCGACGAGGCGGTCTGGGAGCGCCTGCGCCGCTACGGCAAGCGCACCATCCTGGTGGTCAACAAGGGGGACACCCGGGACGCCCGCGACCGCTTCACCGAGTTCTTCATCCTCGGCGTGGACCAGCCCGTCCTGGTCTCGGCCGAGCACGGCACCGGCGCGGGCGACCTCGTCGAGATGCTGGAGCTGGCCCTCCCGGAGCTGCCCGAGGTCGAGCAGCCCGAGGCGCCGCCGATCGCCATCGTCGGCCGGCCGAACGTCGGCAAATCGTCGCTCCTCAACCGCATCTCCGGCCAGCCGCGCGCCCTGGTCTCGCCGGTCGCCGGCACCACCCGAGACCCGGTGGACACCCTGATCACCCGGGAGGGCAAATCCTATCTCCTGATCGACACGGCCGGCATCCGCCGCCGCAGCCAGGTCTCCGGCGCGCCCGAAGAGCTGGCCGTCATGATGGCGCGGCGCCAGATCGAGCGCTGCCAGGTGGCCGTGCTGGTGATCGACGCCGCCCAGGGGGTGACCTCGGGGGACCTCGCCATCGCCGGCACCATCTGGGAGCTCGGCCGCGCCGCCGTGCTGGCGATCAACAAGTGGGACCTGCTGGACGAGGAGAAGCGGGAGGCCCTGGAAGACAGCATGGTGCGGATGGACGAGCTGCTCTCCAATCCCGGCCGGGTCAACGTCTCGGCCCTCTCCGGCCGCGGCGTGGACAAGCTCTGGAAGCCGATCGACAAGGCCCTCGGCGCCTACCACATGAAGCTCGGCACCAGCCAGGTGAACCGGATGTTCGAGGCGGCCATCAAGCGCGTCGCGCCGCCGGCCCTCTCCGGCGCCCCCTGGAAGCTCTACTACGGCACCCAGGTGACGGCCGCCCCACCGACCTTCATGCTGTTCGCCAACCGGATCCTGCCGCGCAACCACCACTACCGGCGCTACCTGGAGAACCGCCTGCGCGAAGAGCTGGACCTGGCGGGCGTCCCCGTGCGGCTGGTCGTGCGGCGCCGCACGGAATAGCCTCCCTCATACGGAATAGGACCGCGGCGAGAACGTTTTACCTCCTGGGCTGGTAAGATACGCCCCGCAAGTGTCCATGAACCGGAACACCGGAGGGAACGGAATGGCGCAGTACCGTTTGCTCATCGCCGCGGCTTTGCTCGGCTCGGCCCTCCTGGCTCCGGGCTGCCAGGGGCAGTCCACCGAAACGGCCCCGGCCGAGACCGCCACGCCGCCGCACGAAGCCGCCGCCGCCCTCCTGCAAGAGGTTTCCCAGGCCGAATTCCAGGTTCCCGCCGACGGCCGCCTGACCGACGAGCAGGTCCGCATGTACCTGGAGGTCCGCGAGCGCCAGCAGGGCCTCCGGCGGGCCGCCCTCGAAGGGCTGGGCGAGCACCAGGCGCCGGCGGTCCCGGCAACACCCCTGGTGACCGATACCGAGATGTCGACGGACACCGAGATCTCGATCCCCTCCGAGTCGGCCGACACCGCGGTCGAGGCGCTGGAGGTGGTCGGCGACCATGCCGATCCGGCCCTCGCCGAGCTGCAGGCGGTGCGCGAGCTGGGCTTCAACCCCAAGGAGTACCTCTGGGTGCGCGACCAGGTCCGCGAGGCCCAGATCGCCCGCGCCGACCTCCGCCTGAGCCGCCGCCTCACCGACACCCGGGACCGCTACCTCGCCCGCCTCGAAGCCGAGAAGGTGACCGCCGCCACTCCCGAGGAGAGGGCCGCGATCGAGCAGCGCATCGCCACCTTCCGCGAAGGCATCCAGCAGTCCGAGCCCGAGCTGCCCCCCGCGGTCGCCGCCAACGCCGAGCTGCTCGAGCGCTACGAGGAGCGCCTCGCCGCCGTCTGGACCGGCGAGGACCGGCTCGCCGCCCGGCCGGAAAACCCGGTCCGCCGCGACGACCGGGCGAAGGCAGGCACCGAGACCGACTAGTGGCGACCGACCCGCGCTGGGCCACTCACCTCGTCTGCTCGCGGACCGGCACGACCGGACCGCTCGACCAGCTCGCCTCCCTGTCGCCGGCCGGCGCCCCCTGGCTGGTGGCCTATGACCTCGACCCCGAGAAGGGAGCGGCGCTGAAGAGCGCCCTGCCGTCCCGCTCCTGGGACCTCTGGCGCTACCGCGAGCTGCTGCCGCTCGCCGACTTCGATTCCCGCGTCTTCCTGGGCGAGGGGGGGACCCCGCTGATCCCGCTCCGGCGCTCCGGCTTTCCCGGCGTCGAGGTCCTGATCAAAGACGAATCGATCAACCCGACCGGCTCCTTCAAGGCCCGCGGCCTCTCCCTGGCGGTCAACCGCGCCCGCGAGTTGGGAGCGGCGGGCGTGCAGCTCGCGAGCGCCGGCAATGCCGCCCTCGCCCTGGCCGCCTGCGCCGCCGCGGCCGGGCTGCCGGCCCGGGTCGCCCTGCCGTCCGACACCCCCCGCACCGTGGCCGGGCGCTGCCGCCTGCACGGCGCCGAGGTCCTGGAGGGCCCCGGCACCCTGGTCGAGGCGGCGAAGCTCCTGACTCAGGAAGACGGCTACTTCACGGTCTCGACCCTGCGCGAGCCCTACCGCGTCGAGGGCAAGAAGACCATGGGGCTGGAGATCGCCGAGCAGCTCGGCTGGGAGCTGCCGGACTGGATCCTCTATCCCCTCGGCGGCGGCACCGGCGTGGTCGGCATGCACAAGGCCTTCGACGAGCTGGAGCGGCTCGGTCTGGTCGGGTCGAAGCGCCCGCGCATGGTGGCGGCCCAGATCGCCGGCTGCGCGCCGATCGTCCGCGCCTTCGAGCAAGGGACCGAGGCGGCCGAGCCCTGGGCCGAGCCCGACACCCGGGTCTGGGGATTGCGGGTGCCCAAGGCGATCGGCGACTTCCTCGTCCTCCAGTCCGTGCGCTCGACCGGCGGCCGGGCGATCGCCATCGCCGAAGACCGCCTGCCCGCGATCACCGCCCGCATCGCCCGCCGGGAGGGGCTGCTGATCGGCCCGGAAGGGGCGGTCGCCCTCGCCGCCGCCGAAGACCTCGCCGCGGCCGGCGCCTTCCGGCCCGGCGAACGGGTCGTGGTCTTCCAGACCGGCCACCCGGCGAACTACCTTTAGGTCCGATGGAACGCCGGATCGACCGTGCCGGGATCTCCCGGTTCCTCGATGAAATGGTGGAGACCGGCGTGGTCTCGTCCGCCGTCGCCCTGATCGGCGAGCCGGACCAGGTGCTCTGGGCCTGCTCGGCCGGCTGGACGCGGGGGAGAGGAGAGGCCGGCGTGCGCTCCCGCGTCTCCACCCGCTTCGATCTCGCCTCGCTGACCAAGCCGCTCACCGCCACCCTGGCCCTGGTGCTGGACGCCGACGGCATCCTGCCGCTCGCGACCCCGGTCGGCGAGATCTGGCCGGAGACCCATCCCGGCCTGGCGGACCGGCCGCTCGCCGACCTCCTGCGCCACCGCGCCGGCCTCGCCGCCTGGGCGCCGTTCTACCACCTCTGCCGCACCCGCGAGGAGGTCCTCGCCCGGCTGCTGGGCGGCGATCACCTGGGGGCGAAGCCCGGCACCTACAGCGACCTCGGCCCTCTTCTTTACGGCATGGCCGCCGAGCGGCGGACCGGCGAGCCCCTGGCCCGCCTGCTGCGCACCCGGATCCTGGCCCATCCGCTCTGGCTCTCCGGCGTGTTGCCGTCCCCCGGCCCGCGGGCAGACGTGGCCGAATGCTCCATGCACACCGGCAAGGAGATCGAGCTGGCCGAGGGCCTGGGGATCGTCATCGCGAACCAGGGGGCGCCCGCGACCGGCTGGCCGCAGGACGGCAACGCCCGTTTCCTGCTCGGCCTGCGCGGCGGCGCCGGGCGCAAGAGCCAGACCGAAGGGCACGCCGGCCTGTTCGGCCGCGCCCAGGACCTCTGGCGTCTCGGCTCGGAATGGCTGGAGCCACGACGGTTGTTGCAACGAGAGACGGTGCAGGCGGCCCTCGACGGTGACGGCCCGTTCGCTCTCGGCTGGGAGCGGGCCACCTCCCCCCGGGGACAGGCGAGCGCCGGACCGGACCTGAGCGCCGCGTCCTTCGGGCACACCGGCTTCGCCGGCGGCAGTCTCTGGATCGACCCGGAAGCGCGCCGGATCCTGGTCCTGCTCACGCACCGCACCGATCCTGGAAATGATATGAACTCGTGGCGGCGGCGCTTCCACACGCTGGTCCAGGCGTCCGCCCTGCGCAGATCCAAGAAACGAGCTCCAACGGAGGCAAAGCTCTGATGAACGTACGAGACCTGGTCCTGGTCGACGGGGTGCGTACCCCGATGGCTGAATATAACGGCTCCTTCGCCGAGATCTCGGCGATCGACCTCGCCGCCCACGCCGCCCGCGCGCTCTTCGAGCGCACCGGGATCGACCCCACCGAGATCGACCACACCGTGGTGGGCAACGCCCTGCAGACCTCGCCGGACGCCATCTACGGCGCGCGCCACGTGGCGCTCAAGGCCGGCGTGCCGAAAGAGGTCCCGTCCCTGACCGTCAATCGCCTGTGCGGCTCGGGCATCCAGTCGGTGATCTCCGGCGCCCAGATGGTGCTGACCGGCGACGCCACCACCTGCCTGGTGGGCGGCATGGAGAACATGTCCCAGGCGCCGCACGTGATCTGGGGCGCCCGCCGTGGCTTC
>DATAHG010000269.1:0-4915 GCA_036263295.1 Thermoanaerobaculia bacterium
GGGCGAGGGTGCGCAGGACGACCCGCAGGGCAGGGCCGCGCCGGAGGGAGGACCCCGGGGAGAAGCGGTGCAGGGTGGGATCGACCTCCATCAGCCCCAGGTTGACCACGCGGACGATCTCCTCCTGGCGCGGGTGGTCGAGCACGTCGGTCGCGATCTTGCCCGCGGTCGGCCGGGAGTAGCGCACGTTGGGGACCAGCCAGTAGAGGAGCACCGCGACGTCGGCCCGGTCGAGCTCGGGCTTGGCCGCGACCTGCTGCACGGCCTGCGGCAGCAGGGTGAGGCGCCAGCGGAATTTGGCGGCCTTGAGCTTCTCGGCCAGCTCGGGATCGTTGGGGTGGCGAGCCGCGAGGTTCTGGATGATCTCCAGTCCGGCGCCGGGGTCCCCCACCGTCATCTCCAGCTCGGAGCGCCGCTCCAGCAGGTCGAGGTCGTCGGGCCGGCGGGCGGCGAGGGCTTTGACGGACCGCAGCTCGGCGGCGGAGTCGCCCTGCGCCACGGCGACGTTGCGGGCCGCCTCCAAGGTGACCAGCTCGGACGGCCCCCAGCTCTGCAGGGAGGCGAGGTTCCCCTCCGCCGCCGCGAGGTCCCCTCTCTTGAGGTCCTCGTTCAGACGGTTGTAGAGGATTTCCAGGGCGCGCGGATGGAGCTCGCCCGTGCGCTGGAAGGCGAGCGAATTGCGGGTCGCGAGCGAGCGGAAGGCCGCATAGGCGAGCGGCACGTCGCCCAGCTTCTCCGCCGCCCGGCCGAGCAGGAGCTGGCTGGCCGTGTAGCCGGGCAGGGCTTCGCCGAGCGGCTGGAGCCGGCGCACGGCCGGCTCATAGTGCCCTTCGATGAAGTCCACCTGGGCCGCGAGCACCTGGGCGGGCGCGAAGCCGGGATCCTCCTCCAGCAGACGGGCGGCCGTCTGGCGAGCGCTTTCGATGTCGCTCTCCTGGAACAGGACCCGCCAGGCGTCCTCGATCGCCTCGTGGCGCTCCAGCGGGACCTCCTGGGGAAACCCGGTCAACACGTCGAGCAGATAAGGCCGCTCGGCGCTCGGGATGTCCAGGGGGTTCGGCTGGTGGCGGACGGGCGTCGTGACCGGAGCGGTGCCCGCCGACCCGCAGGCGGCCAGCATCGCCGCGGCCGCCAGCAGGAGCGGAAGCCCGCGGAACCAGCGGCCGATCGCGTGGAAGCCGGCCCAGCCCGTGGCGTCAGGCCGCGGGAGGTGGAGCCGCTGCAATCGTCGCGATGGCATGCTTGTAGATGAGGATCTCTTTCCCTTCGCTCTCGATCACCACGGCAAAACGATCGAATCGTTTGAGTCGCCCGAGGAGATGACGGCCTGTCACCAGCTCGAGATACATCGTCTGCCCTTCCTTGAGGCTCTGGAAGAGATAACCGTCCTGAATATTGATGTTGTGCTTAGCCATACGCCCTCCCGAGACCGCTGCGCGTAACATGTTCAAGGACTCTGAGAATCTGACGGTCCAGATCCTGGGCCGAGAACCAAGTCACATCGGGCTCTTTGCGAAACCAGGTCTCTTGCCGTTTGGCGAAGCGACGAGTCGCTTTGACCGTTTCCTCGATCGCTTGATCGAGAGACCACTCCCCCTCAAAAGACTGCACGATCTGACGATACCCGATGGCCTGGAACGCCGGCGAGTCCGGGGACACCCCCCTCGCCAGGAGACCAGCGACCTCTTCTACCCACCCCTCTCGCACCATGCGGGCGACGCGGCCTGCAATTTGATCGTATAGGATGCTGCGCGGAAGCGTCAATCCGATTCGAGTGGCCGCAATGCGCTGAGCGCCAAAGGGTTGGCTCGAAATCCAGGCCGATAGCGGCTTTCCGCTGACCAGCGCGACCTCCAGAGCCCGCAGGATCCGCTGGGTATCTCCGGCGGGAAGGCGCTCTGCCGTCTCCGGATCGAGCCCCCGCAGCTCCTGGTAAAGCTCCGCCAGACCCTCTCCACCCTCCCCCAGCCGGTCGCGCAAGCGCTGCCGGACCGCGGGATCCGCCACCGGGATCGGGCTGATCCCCTCGAACAGGGCCCGCAAGTAGAGCCCGCTCCCGCCTACGACGACCGGCAGTCTATCCCGGTTCTGGATCTCCCGGATCGCTTCCTCGGCAAGGCGGGCAAACTCGCCGGCCGAATAGCGCTCGTGCGGCTCCAGGATGTCGATCAGGTGATGCGGCACCCGGGCCCGTTCGGCGAGCCCGGGCTTGGCGGTGCCGATGTCGAATCCGCGGTAGACCTGCAGCGCGTCGGCGTTGACGATCTCGCCGCCCAGACGCTCGGCCAGGGCCATCCCCAGAGCGCTCTTCCCGGTTGCGGTCGCTCCAAGGATGGCCAGGACGGGTTTCATGCAAGAGAGAGTCTATTACTGAGCCGGGAAAGTGATAGAATTATCGAAGGAGACGACCATGACCCAGGCTCCCAGCAACCAACTCTTCGTGATCGATGCCCGGCGCGACCGCGAATCGGCCGCACACCGACTCGCCTCACTCGGCAGCGCACAACCCCTCGCGGAGAGCGAAAGCCTGCTGCTCCTCTCGATCCCGGCAGAAAACGGAGACCCCGAAACCCGCTGGGCGCGGATCCAAGCGCTCCTCGGCGAGTTGGGCACCGCCCAGCCGGCCCTTGTCGACGAAACCGGCGCCGCCCATCTCCCGACCGGCGAGATCTCGGTCCGCTTCCACGAAACCCAACCGGAAGCGCGGCTCCGGGAGTTCGCGGCCGAGCACGGCCTGCGCCTGCGCGACCGCAACGAGTTCGTGCCCCAGCAAGCTGTCTTCCGGCCGGCGGATCTCGCCTCCAGCTATATTCCCAGGCTCCTCCAGGAGCTCGCCCAGACGAAGGATACCAAAGCCGTCTGGGCGAACACCCTGACTCGGTTCCACCGGGCCTACTGAGCTCCCCCCTTCCGAATCTGCTCCGACAGCGCGGCCGCCACGGTGACCGCGCCGTCCGCGTTGATCCGACCATACCCAAACTGCGGACTGTGCCCCTGCTCGCCGTGTTCGGTGCCGATCAGGTCCGCCGTGCCCGTCAGGATGTCGCGCAGATCCGAGCGATTCAGCCGGGGCTCAGCAGCCAGGACCAGGGCTCCGACTCCCGCGGCGATCGCCGTCGCCGCCGAGGTGCCGCCGAAGCCTCCAGTGTGGAGACCACAATGGAAGCCTCGCTCCGGCTGAGAGAGATCGGTCGTGAAGATGCCGCGCTCGCCCCCGCTGGAGGGAGCGACGAGCGCCACCTCCGGCCCCACATTGGAGTAGGCGGCTCGTCTCCCCTGGTCCGTCACGGCCCCGACGGCGATTGCGTTGGGATCGCGAGCGGGAAAGCCCACGGGCCCACCGCCGCCGTTCCCGACAGCGCAGAACACCGCCGCTCCCCACCCCCGGCGGCCCAGCAGATCGGCATCCTGCAGGGCCATTTCGATATCCGGATTCACGCCGCTCGTCCATGAGCAGGACAGGATGTCCGCGTGGAGAGCCGCGTAACGGATCGCGTCGGCCACCCTCTCGCCCGGTGCCAGGGCATCGGCATGGAAGATCTTGACCGGCAGGATGCGGCAATGCGGAGCGACTCCGGTCGACCCGCCGTCCCGCCCCGAGGCCGCGATCAGGCCGGCGCAGAGGGTGCCATGGATGTCATTGCCCTCCACCAGGTGGAAGGGGGAGGTGAACCGCTTCGGCCGCGGATCGAAGTGCCCGGGGTGGCCCGACGGCACGAAGAAATCCCGGCCGATCAGGTCCAGCGCTCGCGGATTCGGGTTCATCCAGAGGTTGGGGATCAGGTTCGGATGCTCGACGTCGATCCCATCGTCCAGCACGGCTACGACGATGCCCGGGTCGCCCGTGGTTCTCTTCCACGCCTCGGCTACGCCGATTTGCTGGAGGTGCCACTCCTCCGGGCGGATCGAGGGGGCTCCCTGACGCCGAAACTGGGAGAGGAAGCTCGGCGCGGCGAAGACGACCTCCTCCATCTCCATCCAGCGGTTCGCGACCTCGATGAGCTGTTCGCCGGAGCGCCGATGCTCGGGGTCGTGGACCACCACCTGCTCGCGGATGAACGGGTTGGTCCGGCAGACCTGGAATCCCTGGTCACGCAGGATAGCTTGCCGCCTCTTCCAGGAGACTTTCCGCCGGAAGCGGATCGCCACCTCCCGATGCGCGATGTGGAGCAAGCCGCTGGCGACCTCCCGCAGGACGACGGGAGGCGGCCCCGGCGGCTGGAATGCCGCAGCCCGGGCGGGGAATCCGCTGTCGAGATCGAGCTGGACGAGCTCAACCCGCTGCCGCCGCACATCGAGCATGTGCAATCGATTGGCTGTGCGGCCCGAGCCCGATAGCGCTGATAGAGAAATCCTCCAGGGCGCCGCTCTCTCCCGCTTCATCGCGGCCCTCCCGGCAGCTCGATCCGGGTCTGTCCGCGCTCTCCCCAGGAGACCGCGATCACGCCATCGCAGTCGGTCCGCAGCACCCGGACCGCGTGGGCCTGGAGCCGCTCCACCACCACGGGGGACGGGTGGTGGTAGACGTTGCGCTGGCCGACCGAGATCAGGGCGAGGCGCGGGTGGACGGCTTCCAGGAACGACTCGCTCGTGGAGGTCCGGCTACCGTGGTGGGCGACTTTCAGGATGTCCGCGCGCAGCTCCGCCGCACAGCAGGAGAGGAGGCTCTGCTCGGCCCAGCTCTCGACGTCGCCGGTCAGAAGGACACGGTGGCCGGACGCCTCCGCCAGCAGGACGAGCGACCGCTCGTTCTCGCCGCGCCGCTCGTCCGGATCGGGATGGAGGACGGTCAGCTTCCACCTCCCCACCGCTCGCTGGTCTCCCCGCGAGAGAAAGCGGACGGCCGCTCCCGGAATGGCGGCGAGCCGGCCGGCGCAGCTCTCCGGGTCCCAGCCCGGGCCCATCCAGACCTCCC
>DATAHG010000270.1:0-2274 GCA_036263295.1 Thermoanaerobaculia bacterium
CTTCCTCTACAGCGAGGTCCGCATCGGCTTCGTGGCGGCGCTGGTCGCGACCTACCTGCCGCTGCGCCTGCGCGGCTCGGACATCCGCGAGCTGCTGCTCAATCCGCAGTTCCTGGACGCCCGGCGCGCCCTGGAGATCGGGCTGGTGAACCGCCTGTCGCCGCTCGAAGACCTCCCGAAGGTGGGGGAGGCGCTCGCGGCGCAGATCCTGGAGACCGGCAGCTCCGAGTCGATCGCCCGCACCAAGCGGCTGCTCCTCGACGTGCTGGGCCGCCCCCTCGACCAGGCGCTCGTCCACGCCGCCGAGGTCAACGCCGCCGCCCGGGCCACCGAAGACTGCAAGCACGGCATCGCCACCTTCCTGGAGACCAAGAAGCCGCCACAGTGGCGGGAACGGAAAGGGGAGAAGGCCGGGTGACCCCCCGCCTCGTCCTCTTTGACATCGACGGCACTCTGGTGGACTGCGGGCCGCAGGTGCGGCCTTTGTTCGCCCAGGCGCTGGTCGAGGTCTATGGCACGGCGGGCGATGTCTATGCCTACAACTTCGCGGGGCGGACCGATCCGCGGATCGTGATCGATTTGCTGACCGGGGCGGGGCTGCCGGAGGAGGAGGTGCGGGCCGGGTTGCCGCGCATTCGCGAGGTCTATCTCGCCAAGCTCGAAGGGGCGCTCGACCGCCGGGGGATGCGGCTCCTGCCGGCGGTGGAGGAGATCCTGGAGCGCCTCGCTCCGCGCGAGGACATCTCCCTCGCCCTACTCACCGGCAACTGGGAGCCCGGGGCGCGTACCAAGCTGTCGCGCTTCGACCTCAACCGCTTCTTCCCCTTTGGAGCCTTCGGTTGCGACGGTGTCGACCGTTCCGACCTGCCGCCGGTCGCCCTCGACCGGGCGGAACAGATCGTCGGGCGCCGCTTCCGGCCGGAGGAGGCGCTCATTATCGGGGACAGCCTGTTCGACGTCTCCTGCGCCCACGACAACGGCATTCCGGTGCTCGCCGTCGCGACCGGCCGGACCCCGGCCGACGCCCTCGAAAAAGCCGGAGCGGACTGGGTCATTCCCGATCTCTCGGACGCCGCGCGCTGTGTTCCCTGGCTGGCCTGAGCCCGGGCGGGCGGGTCAGATGACGGGATCCTTCCAGGAATAGGTCTCGTCGCTGAAAGCGGCGATCTCCGCTTCCCACTCGTTTTCCGACAGGGGAAAACCCTCCAGCGCGCCCGTAAAGCGCGCTGTCGCGACACAAATCGTGCAACCGGTCAGAAGATGGCGAACGACCTCTCGCGCTTCGTCCTGCAAAAGCTCCGACCGAAAGAAGCGCTGCATCGTCCCCCGAGAAAAATGCCCGGTGACCATGAGCTGCCCTCCCAGATAACAAGAAAAGCCAGGGTTTTCGCTCGCCCTGGCTCGTTAATCATGCCATAAAGGAGGAAAGCTTTTCAGAGATACCGGCGGAACCAGGTCTGGGTCGCGTTGAGGGCCTGGATGAGCTGCGGCGTGGGCCCCGCGAAGGGGTGGCGGCTGCCGAACGTATGGCTCCCCCCGGGGATGATCAGGACTTCCTTGGGGCCTCCGGCGGCTTCGGCGAGCCGTGCCGCTTCCTCGACCGGAACGCTCTCGTCCTGCTCGCCGTGGACGATCAGCCAGGGGGCGCGCATGCGGGCGGCGGCGGCCGGGATGTCCCCCTCCGCGCCGCGGGCCTCGATGTCTTCGAGGAGCCCGAGGCCGAGCTGCAGCTCCTGGCGAGTGCGGGCGTTGACCGCCGGATAGAAGCCGTCGCGGCGCCACTGCTCCTTCTGCTCCGGGGTGAAGCGGTCGAGCTTGGAGATCGCCGCCCAGGTCACCAGGGCGCGCACGCGGTCGGACCACGGAGCTTGTGCGGCCGCGAGGACCACGGCGCCGCCACCCCGGCTGTGGCCGAGCAGGCCGAGCCGCTTGGGATCGACCCGCCCGGGTGCGATGGATTCGAGGGCGTCGAGCACGGCCAAGAGGTCGGCCAGCTCCCGGCTATAAGTGTTGGCCCGGAACGCCTCCGGATCGCTGACTCGGTCTTCCCCCGGGAGCTGTCCGGCGCCGGAGAGATTGAAACGGAAGGTCGTGAAACCCCTCTCGGCGAGCAGGGTGGCGAGGGCCGGGAAGAACCCCCACTCCATGAAGCCCTTGAAGCCATGGCAGATCACTACCGCCGGGCGCTCGCCAGGCTCGTCGGGAAGGTCCACGAGACCGTGGAGAGGCAGGCCGGTGGGGGAATCGATCATGAAGGGCGTGGAGGCGCTCATG
>DATAHG010000271.1:0-2009 GCA_036263295.1 Thermoanaerobaculia bacterium
CAGGTCTGCGAGCTCGGCGGCGAGCTGATCGACACCAACCACGAGAACCTCCGCAACCTGGCCCAGGAGCTCGGGCTGCAGCTCGACGACTTCGAGCAGGATGACCCCGCCCTGGCCCGCGACGTCTGGTTCTTCGACGGCAAGCGCCGCTCCGACGCCGAGGTGGTCGAGGCCTTCACTCCGATCGCCGCCAAGATCGACGCGGCCTGGGAGACGGTGACCGGCGAGACGGTCTCCTACAAGGAGCCCAACGGCGGCGAGACCATCGACAAGATGTCGATCGCCCAGTGGCTCGACGAGGCCGGCGCCGAGGGCTGGTTCCGCAACCTGCTCGACGTCGGCTACACCACCGAGTACGGCCTGGAGATCGACCAGCAGTCGGCCTGGAACTTCCTGATGATGATCGACTCCAATCCGGAGCCGTTCAAAATCTTCGGGGAGAGCGACGAGCGTTTCCACATCCGTGGCGGCAACGACCAGGTCCCCACCCTGCTGGCCCAGAAGCTCGGCGACCGGGTGCAGACCGGCACCCGGCTCGAAGCCATCACCCAGGCGGCGGACGGCTCCTACCGCTGCTCGGTGCGGCGCGGCCAGACCAGCGAGACCCTGTCGGCCGACCATGTCCTGGTCACCCTGCCATTCACCCTGCTCCGGCAGGTCAAGCTCGACGTCGAGCTGCCGGCGGTCAAGAAGCGGGCGATCCAGGAGCTGGGCTACGGCACCAACGCCAAGCTGATGGTGGGCTTTTCGGAGCGGGTCTGGCGCACCCAGGGCAAGTCCAACGGCAGCGTGCTGACCGACCTCCCGTTCCAGCTCACTTGGGAGGCGACCCGCCTGCAGCCCGGCAACGCGGGGATCCTGGTGGACTTCACCGGCGGCGAGCGCGGCGTGGCGATCGGCGAGGGCACGGCGGCCCAGCAGGCCGAGCGCTTCGCGGCCGAGCTCGATCGAGTCTTTCCGGGCAGCTCGGAGCGGCGCACCGGCGAGATGCGGTTCCATTGGCCGACCTTCCAGTACACCAAGGGGAGCTACGCCTGCTACCTGCCGGGGCAGTGGACCGGCTTCGGCGGCGCCGAGGGGGAGCGGGTCGGCAACCTCCACTTCGCGGGGGAGCACTGCTCGGCCGATTTCCAGGGCTATATGCAGGGGGGCTGCGAGACCGGCGAGCGCGCCGCCACTGAGATCCTGATCGATCTGGGGCTGGCGAAGCCGGAGGCGGAGGAGAAGAAGGCGGCCTGATTAGGACTACAATCCGGGCGTGACCACGGCCCGCCGTACCCTTCGCCGGTGGATCCTGACCGCCTTTCTGGAGCGCGGATGCGACCCGGCGACCGCCCGGGTGCGCTATCGCCTGGCTCGCATCCGCCCCATGAGCGCTTGCGAGCTGGAGCAGCTCAACCCCCTGGCCCATTCGCTGGTCCCGCTGTCCAACCTGCGGCGGCTGCCGCGGCCGCGGGTGGCCCACGCCCGGCCGGCCGGGCTGCTCTGACCCGGTCGCCCCCCGGCAGGGCTCGCCTTGACACTCCCAGGAGGGGGCCATACGCTTCCTTTTCGGCGTTCGCCCGGGGAACCCTTACGAAATCGGAGCTGCCATGGGCCTCAAAGAAGTCCTCAGCAAGATGAAGATTGTCGAATTCGAGACGCCGCCGGGCGGGCAGCCCGCGCCGGCCTCCGGCGCGTCCGCGCCCGGCGGCAAGCCGGGGAAGCCCGCGGGGCCGGTCGACGTGGCGGCGATCCTCGCCGGCATCCCCGAGCCGCGGCACCTCGACGCACAGGCGCTGGCGCACGGCGCGGCTCCCCGGCCCGCGGCTCCGGCCGCCCCGGGCGGCGGCGCCGCGGCCCCGCGGGCAGAAGCGGGGGGGCTCGAAATCCCCAGCTTCGAGGAGATCTACCGCACCGCCGGGATCTCTGAACCTTCGCACGGCTTCAGCGCGTATAAGGTGCTCGAGATCCTGTCGTCGCCCGACTTCGCCGGCCTGGACGGCAAGGCCAAGGCGGCGGCCCTGGCA
>DATAHG010000272.1:0-3062 GCA_036263295.1 Thermoanaerobaculia bacterium
CGCCGCTGCTATCATCAGGGCGCCCGCCGTCTATCCCCCGCCCCGCGGCGTCTCGGCCTTATCCGCGTGGGCTTACACCTGGAGCGCGGGAGCCGGATGACTCAGAGAGCGACCTACGTCTACTGCCTGGTGCGGAGCGCCGAGGCGCCTTCCCTGAAGGGTGTGCCCGCGGGACTGCCCGGGGTATCCGCGGTCCGCCTGCTGGAGGTGAGGAAAAGCGGCGGGGACGGGAAGGATGGGCTCTGGCTGGCGGTAGCCGACGCGCCGCTGCCCGACTATGCCGCTGAGGCGATCGAGGGACGGCTGCAGGACCTCTCGTGGGTGTCGGACCGGGCTCTCGCCCACGAGGCGGTGATCGAATTCTTTCTGGGCCGCGCCACGGTCCTCCCCATGAAGCTGTTCACCCTCTTCTCCTCCGAGGAGAAGGCGCAACGGGACCTCGCGGCCGACGTCGCGCGCCTCCACCGGGTGCTCGACCGGGTCGAGGGGTGCTCGGAGTGGGGAGTGCGAGTTCACCTCGACGAGGCGCGCGCCCGCGAGGCCCAGGCGCGCGAGCTGCGCCCGGGGGAGCGGGACGCCTCCGGCACCGGTTTCCTGTTGCGCAAGAAACGCGAGCAGGAGGCCGCCCGCGGGCTCTCGGCCCGCCTGCGCTCGGAGATGGACGAGGTCTTCGCCGAGCTGGCCCGAACGGCGTCCGATTCCTTGCGCCGCGCGCCGGTCCCCGGTGAGGCCGGCGCCCGCCTGCTGCTCGACGGGGCCTTTCTGGTCCACTCCAGCCACACGGCCCAATTCGAGACGGGGGTCCAGCGCTGCGCCGAGCGCCTGGCCGGGTTGGGGTGCGAGGTCACCCTGACCGGCCCCTGGCCGGCCTACCACTTCCTGGAGGAGAAGCCGTGAGCGTTCCCGCCGAGCCCGGCATCGAGATCTTCGAGGGCGGCGACACCTCGCTCCTGGATCTGGTGGACAACCTGCTCAACCAGGGGGTCGTGCTGACCGGCGACGTGGTCCTCGGGCTCGCCGGGGTGGACCTGGTCTACCTGCGGCTCAGCCTCCTGCTCTGCGCTTCGGACCGCATCCTGCCCAGGCGTGAGCGAGAAGCGCCTGAGGAGGAGGCGAGCTGAGCCTCTACCTCTATGCCCTGTTGGACGCCACGCCCGCCGCGCCGCTCGGGGAGGGGTTGGCCGGCGAGCCGCTCCGGCTGGTGCGCTGTGGCGGGATCCTGGCCGCGGTCGGCGAGATGGCGGCGGCGCCCCGGGCGGACGCCCCGCTCCTCCAGGCTCACGACGCCGTGGTTCGCCGGCTGACGGCCGGCGCCGGCGCCGTGCTGCCGGCCCGCTTCGGAAGCCTCGCCGCCGGGGAGGCCGAGCTGGCTGAGCTGCTCGGCTCGCGCGCCCCGCTCTTCGCCGAGGCGCTGGAGCGCGTGCGCGGCTGTGTCCAGATGACCCTGCGGGTGTTCGGGACCGCCGCCGCGCCGGCCGACCTCGATGCCCTGCCGGAGGATCCCGCCGCCGGCTCGGGCACCCGCTTTCTCGCCGCCCGGCGGCGCGAGCACGAGCGCCGGACCTCCCTGCCCGAGATCGACTCCCTGCGGCCGGCCCTTCGTCCCCTGTTGCGGGCGGAGCGGGTGGAGAGGCAGACCTCGGGCCGGCTGATCGGGACCGCCTTCCACCTCCTCCCCCGCACGGCCGAGGAGGACTACCGCGCCGCCCTCGAAGCCACCGGCGGGCATCTCCCCGGCGGGTACCGCCTGGCCTGGAGCGGCCCCTGGCCCCCCTACGCCTTCGCGACGGTCGCAGGCATGGAGCTGGCGCCATGAGCGCGGACGACCCCTCGGACGGACCGGCCGGCAGCGGCCTTCGCCTGGAGATCGCCGAGATCGAGGCGCTGCGCCAGGAGATCGAGCGCCAGGCGGCCGCCGAGACGCCGCGCTGGAACGCCGACCCCGAGGACGTGCAGCGTTCGGTCGCCCGGCTCATCCTGGCCCTCGTCGAGTTCCTCAGGAAGCTCCTGGAGCGCCAGGCCATCCGCCGCATGGAGGCCGACACCCTCACCGAGGCGGAGGTCGAGGCCCTGGGCATCTCCCTCATGAAGCTGGAGGAGACCCTGCACGACATCGCCGCCCGTTTCGGCCTTACCCCCGAGGAGCTGAACCTCGACCTGGGACCGCTCGGCCGGCTGATCTGACCCGCCTCCCCCGCCGTTGACAATCTTCCCCCCCCTGGTATCATCGGGGAATCAGTACCGGTCCAGTACTGTTTATTGAAATCATGATCCGGATTACCAAGCAGACCGACTACGGGATCGTCCTCCTCACCCATCTCGCCGGGCAGCCGGAACGGCTGTACAACGCGCCCGACCTGGCGGCCGAGACGCACCTGCCCCTGCCCATGGTGAGCAAGATCCTCAAGCTCCTGGCGCGGGAGGGGCTGCTGACCTCCCATCGCGGGGTCAAGGGGGGCTATACCCTGGCCCGCCTGCCGGAGGAGATCTCCATGGCGGACGTCATCCGGATCCTGGAAGGGCCGATCGCCATCACCGAATGCGTCGACGACGGCGGCGATTGCGCCCACCAGTCGATCTGCCCGGTGCGCGGTCACTGGCAGAAGATCAACGAGGCGGTGAGAGGGGCTCTCGACGGACTGTCGCTGGCGGAAATGGCGCCCGGTCCGAAGCTCGTCACCCTGGGCCGGGGCCCGTTCACGGGCTCGCAGCTCCGGCAGGCCTGAACGGAGAGAGAAGAGAAACACCATGCAGACGACCGAAACCAGCACCATCGAGCAATTCGCCCAGCAGGAGTACAAGTTCGGCTTCGTCACCGACGTCGAGCAGGAGACCATCCCGCCGGGCTTGAACGAAGACGTCATCCGCCTGATCTCGGCCAAGAAGGACGAGCCCGAGTGGCTCCTGGAGTGGCGCCTCAAGGCCTTCCGGCACTGGCAGACCATGACCGAGCCGACCTGGGCCAACGTCCACTACACGCCGGTCGATTTCCAGGCGATCTCCTATTACTCGTCGCCGAAATCGGCGAACGCCGGGCCCAAGAGCCTCGACGAGGTCGATCC
>DATAHG010000273.1:0-8316 GCA_036263295.1 Thermoanaerobaculia bacterium
TGCCGGGCCGGGTCTACTTCCTCGACTACGTGCCGTTCCGGGTCGAGCCCCTGGACCTGGCGCTCGTCCTCCTGGTCACCTTCCTGCTGACCCTCGCCTCGGCCTGGTACGCGGCGCAGCGGGCGGCAGCGCTCGATCCCATCGAGGCGCTCCAGCGGTGAATTTGATCCCATTCCCCCTCCCCCTAGCCCCCTCCCCCGTGCCGGGGGAGGGGGGACTGTCATGAGCGTCGCCGTCCGGGCCCTGGGCCTCCACAAGACCTACCAGGACGGCGTCCGCCGCGTCGAGGTGCTGAGCGGCGCGGACCTGCTGGTGGAGCCGGGCGAGATCGTCGCCGTGGTCGGACCGTCGGGCTCGGGGAAATCGACGCTGCTCCACCTGCTCGGCGCGCTCGACCGGCCGGACTCGGGCACGGTCGAGATCGGCGGGCAGCCGCTGGGCGCCCTGTCGGGCGCCAGGCTGGCGGGCTTCCGCAACCGGACCATCGGCTTCGTGTTCCAGTTCCACCAGCTCCTGCCGGACTTCACGGCGCTCGAAAACGTGATGCTGCCGGGCCGGATCGCGGGCCTGGAGCCGAAGCAGGTCCATCTGAATGCCCGCCGTCTCCTCCTGGAGGTGGGCCTGGAGGAGCGGCTCGACCACTTCCCGAACCAGCTCTCCGGCGGCGAGCGCCAGCGGGTGGCCCTCTGCCGCGCCCTGGCCCTGGAGCCGCCGCTGCTCCTGGCGGACGAGCCCACGGGCAACCTCGATCCGGCCAGCGGCGAGCAGGTCTTCAACCTCCTCCTGGAGCTCCAGGCGCGGCACGGGACGACGGCGGTCCTGGTCACCCACAACCCCGGGATCGCCGAGCGCTGCAGCCGGACGATCCGTCTCGAGAACGGTCTTCTCAGTTGATCCCGTCCCCCCTCTCCCCGGCCCTCTCCCCCGTGCCGGGGGAGAGGGAGTTCCTTTTGGGAATATCTCTTCTGCGGCCCCCCTTGTATCGAGGTAGTGCATCCTGTCGGCCGTGGACGGACCGCCGCCGGTCAGGGGCGCGGGTATATGCTAGAATCCGGTAGCTTGGAAACACAGTGCGCCAGGGCATTACCAACCCCGCTTACCTCGGGATTTGGCGCAGCGCAGCTCCCGGGATCGAGAGGCAGACTGCATGTTTGAGAAGTACAACGAAAAAGCCCGAAGAGCCCTCTTCTTCGCCCGCTACGAGGCCAGCAAGCTCGGCAGCCGGGTCATCGAGTCCGAGCACATCCTGCTGGGCATCCTGCGGGAGGGCGAAGAGACGGTCACGGAGATCTTCCGCCGCTTCCAGGTGAAGCCCGAGGACATCCGCCGCGAGATCGAGGGTGAACGGGTCTTCGTCGAGAGGATCTCGTCCACCGCCGAGCTCCCCCTCTCCGAGGAGTCCAAGAAGATCCTCGCCTACGCCTCCCACGAGGCCGAGAGCATGCTCCACGCCACCGTCGGCTCCGAGCACCTGCTCATCGGCATCCTCCGCGTCGAAGGCTGCACGGCCATGCGCATCCTGGCCCAGCACGGCTTCGACGTGTACACGGTGCGCGAAGAGGTCCTCTCGATCGCCAAGGAGCGCGAGGCCTCGCAGCAGAAGAAGGAGCTGCCGTTCCTCTCCGAGTACGGCCGCGACCTGACCTCGCTCGCCGCCGAAGGGTCCTTCGACCCGCTGATCGGCCGCGAGGAGGAGGTCGACCGCATCGTCCAGATCCTCTCGCGCCGCACCAAGAACAACCCCATCCTCCTGGGCGAGCCCGGCGTCGGCAAGACCGCCATCGTCGAGGGCCTGGCGCAGCGCATCATCGAAGGCAAGGTGCCGATCTTCCTCGCCAACAAGCGCATCGTGGCGCTCGACCTCTCCCTGATCGTCGCCGGCACGAAATACCGCGGCCAGTTCGAGGAGCGCCTCAAGGGCATCCTCAAGGAGCTCAAGGAGAGCAAGGAGCTGATCGTCTTCATCGACGAGATCCACTCCCTGATCGGCGCCGGCTCGGCCGAGGGGTCGCTCGACGCGGCGAACATCCTCAAGCCCGCCCTGTCGCGCGGCGAGATCGCCTGCATCGGCGCCACCACGCTCAAGGAATACCGCAAGTACATCGAGAAGGACCGCTCCCTGCTGCGCCGCTTCCAGGCGATCCAGGTCAACCCGCCGACGCCGGAGCAGACGCAGGAGATCCTCGAAGGGGTCAAGGATCGCTACGAGTCCTTCCACAAGGTGCGCTACCGGCCGGAGGCCCTGCGCACCGCGATCTATCAGTCGAGCCGCTACATCCCGGACCGCCATCTGCCTGACAAGGCGATCGACGTCCTCGACGAGGCCGGGGCCCGGGTCAAGCTGCGCCGGGTGCGCGACACCCAGAACCTGCGCCGCCTGGAGCAGGAGATCCGCCAAGTCGTCAAGGAGATGAAGGTCGCGATCTCGGACAAGGATTTCGAGCGCGCCGTCTACCTGCGCGAGCGGGAGATCGAGCTGCGCGAGGATCTCGAGAGGATGAGCATCGCGACCGATGAGACCGGCACTCTGGAGGTCACGCGCCACGATATCGAGGATGTGATCTCGTCGTGGACCGGCATCCCGGTGGCGGCTCTGCAGAGCGAGGAGGCCGAGCGGCTTCTCCGCATGGAGGCGATCCTGGGCCAGCGCGTCATCGGCCAGGACCGCGCGATCAGCGCCATCAGCCGCGCCATCCGGCGCTCCCGGCTGGGGGTCAGCAATCCGCAGCGGCCGGTGGGCTCGTTCATCTTCCTGGGCCCGTCGGGCGTCGGCAAGACCGAGGTCGCCCGCCAGCTCTCCGACTTCCTGTTCGGCAGCCAGCGTGCGCTGGTCCGCTTCGACATGAGCGAGTACATGGAGAAGCACGCGGTCTCGAAGCTGATCGGCTCCCCTCCGGGCTACGTCGGCCACGAGGAGGGCGGCCAGCTCACCGAGCGTGTGCGGCGCCAGCCCTATTCGCTGATCCTGTTCGACGAGATCGAAAAGGCGCATCCGGACGTCGCCAACCTCCTCCTCCAGATCCTGGAGGACGGCCTGCTGACCGACGCCTATGGTAACCAGGTGGACTTCCGCAATACGCTGGTGCTGATGACGTCGAACATCGGCTCGAAGCTGGTGCTGCGCGGTGGCCGGATGGGATTCGGGGAGGGCACGCAGGGCGCCGACTTCCAGCGTATCGAGGAAGAGATCCTCGCTGAGCTGCGCCGCTCGTTCAGTCCCGAGTTCATCAACCGTATCGATGAGGTGATCGTCTTCAACCCGCTGACCGAGATCGAGCTGCGGGGCATCGTGGACATCCTGGTGGACGACGTGAATGCGACGCTCGCCGAGCGCAACCTCCGTCTGGAGGTCTCGCCGGAGGTCAAGGAGTGGCTGCTCTCGAAGGCCAACATCGAGCCTTCGACCGGAGCCCGGCCGCTGCGCCGCACGATCCAGCGCCACATCCAGGATGCCGTTTCGGAGATCCTGATTCACCAGCACGGCGACAGCGAGTCGATCGACCGCATCGACGTCGAGCTGGAGGGCGGGGAGCTGAAGTTCCATCCCCATACCGCTCAGGAAGAAGCTCCGGAGATCGTTGCCCCCCAGCGTTGATCGCGGCAGCTCCCACGAAAAGTCATGTTCCTCTCGGGCGGCCCACACCGGGCCGCCCGAGCTTGTCAAGACGAGGACGAGAGAATGCCTGAGCTCTTCAAGGGTCGGCGGGGATCTCGGACGGGCCACTTCCGCCGTATGGCCCGCCGTGTGGACTGGATGCGCCCCGCCTTGCGCCGCTGGCTGGTGCTCGTGCTCCTGCCTCTCATGGTGTCCGGCGGCATGCCGGTCACCTCTCTGAACGCGCAGGAGAGCCCCACCGTCTCCGCCGGGGACGTCCAGGGCAAGACCATCACGGCGATCGAATTCAAGGGCCTCAAAACCCTTTCCGAAGAGACCCTGCTCTACTACCTCGGACTGCAACCCGGCGAGGCCCTCGACGAGGCGCAGCTCAACCGCAGCCTCAAGGATCTCTGGGACCGCCGGCTGGTCGACGACGTTCAGGTCGAGGCCGTGCCGGCATCCGACGGCGTGCGGCTGGTCATCACGGTGGCGGAGCGGCCGGTCCTGCGGTCGATCGAATACCAGGGCCTGAAGCGCATCTCGAAGACCGACGTCCAGGACAAGATCTCGACCCAGCGCATCTCGGTCCACGAGGGCGAGCCCATGAGCCAGGGCGAGCTCTACCGCGTCAAGTCGCTGATCGAGGAGATGTACGCCGAGAAGGGGTACCGCTTCGCCCAGGCCCGCTTCACGGTCGATGACGTCGCCCCCAACGAGAAGAAGGTGGTCTTTTCGGTGGACGAGGGGGACCGCGTCCGCATCGGCGACATCCAGTTCGAAGGCAACACGGTGTTCAACACCACGCGCCTCAAGTGGGGCATGAAGAACACCAAGGAGAGCGGCCTGCTCTCCCGCGTCCTCAAGAAGGACATCTACGATCCGGGCAAGCTGCAGGAAGACCTCGACAAGGTCCGCGACATCTACCGCGGCGCCGGCTACAAGAATGTGGTGATCGGCGATCCCAAGGTCGAGGTACGGGCGCTCCATCCCAACGCCAAGACGGTCGAAAACCAGAAGCGGCGCATGTTTGTCACCATCCCGATTGAGGAGGGGGAGCGCTGGAAGTTCGGCGAGGTGACGATCGAGGGCAACGAGATCTATTCCGATCAGGCCCTGCTGCGCGCCTTCAAGTTCAAGTCTGGCGGCTGGCTGCGCTCGAAGGTGCTCGACGACGGCGTCAAGGCGATCAACGACACCTATCACAATACCGGCTACATCTTCGCCCAGGTGGAGCCCGAGCTGATCGAGCGCGGCGGCCAGGTGGCCGACGTGGTCATTCACGTGAACGAGTCCGATCAGTACCGGGTCGGCCGCATCGAGTTCGAGGGCAACGCCCGCACCATGGACAAGGTGCTGCGCCGCGAGGTGCGCCTGTTCGAAGGCGGCGTGGTCAACGTCGGCGCCATCCGCAACAGCGTGCTCAAGGTCAACCAGCTCGGCTATTTCAAGCTGAACGAAGAGGATCCGGTCCAGATCGACAGCGACACCCAGAAGAAGCAGGTCAACATGGTCTTCAAGGGGGACGAGGCCGAGCGCACCGAGCTGCAATTCGGCGGTGGCTGGAGCGAGCTCGACGGCTTCTTCGGCCAGTTCGCGATCAGCACCAAGAACTTCCTCGGCCGCGGCGAGCAGGTCGGCGTGTCGTTCCAGAGCGGCAAGTACCGCGACTTCTTCGACCTGTCCTATTACATTCCGTGGTTCCTCGACCGGCCGCAGAGCATCGGCATCCGCGCCTACGACCAGGATCTCAACTTCAACCTGGAAGACAACCAGCGCTACAACCGCAACAGCCGGGGTGCGGTCCTCACCTATGGGCGCAACTTCCGGCTGTTCCAGTCGGCCAGCCTGAGCTATAACCGCTCGAAGTACGAGGACGTTTCGGAGGTCATTCTCGCCCCGACCGATGGATCGGGTGGGACCGGCACGACCACGACGCTGCGCAGGCAGTTCATCGACAGCTCGTCGCTGCGTCCGGTCTATCAGTTCGACAGCCGGGACAATCCGTTCGAGCCGACGCAGGGCCAGCGTTTCTCGTTGGCGGCGGAGTACGCCGGCGGCGCGCTCGGCGGCGACAACTACTTCTTGCGGCCGGAGCTCAACTACAGCCTGTTCAAGCGCACCAGCGATGCGCCGCTGGTCACCGTGTTCGCGCTCAATTTCGAGGGCGGCCTGGTGCATCCGTTCGACGACCACAAGTACCCGCTGTCGCCGCTCGAGCGGTTCTACCTCGGCGGCGAGCAGAGCATCCGCGGTCACCGCTACCGCTCGATCTTCCTGCGCAAGCCGAACGGCGATCCGGTGACCGACGCCAACGGGCAGATCCTCGGCGGCGACGAGTTCGTGCAGCTCAACCTCGAGTACCATGTGCTGCTCGGCGGCCCCTTCCGGGTCCTCGCGTTCGTGGACGCCGGCAACGTGTTCGGCGAGGGCGGTCAGTCGTTCGACCTGTCCTCCCTGCGCTACACCGCGGGAGCCGAGCTGCGGGTCCTGGTGCCGGCCTTCGGCGCGCCGCTGCGCTTCATCTACGCGGTCAATCTCGACAAGCAGCCGCGCGACCGTTTCGAAAACTTCCAGTTCAGCATTGGAACCAGTTTCTAGATCGGATACAGGAACAAAGGAGACGATCGATATGTCCATTCGCCGTTTCACTCAGGCCTCTTGTGGTCTGGCGCTCGCCTTGACCCTGCTGGCCCCGTCCATGGCTCGCGCCCAGGCTCCCACCGGCAGCCAGATCAAGGTCGCGGTGATCGATACGGAGCAGATCCTGCTCAATTCGACGGCCGGCAAGAAGGTGCTGGCCGACCTCAAGAAGCTCCAGGAGCAGAAAGAGGGCGAGCTGCGCGCCCGCAACCAGGAGATCAAGGATCTCCAGACCAAGGTCAACGACGGCCGTCTGTCGCTCGCGCAGGACAAGATCTCCGACATGGAGAAGCAGCTCGAGGACAAGGTCATCGCCCTGCGCCGGCTGCAAGACGACGCCAACCGCGACATGCAGAAGAAGCGTGACGAGCTGCTCGGCCAGATCGATCAGCGCGTCATGCCGGTGATCAATCAGGCCGGCAAGGAGCTGGGCTACACCCTGATCTTCCGGAAGTTCGAGAGCGGTCTGATCTACGCCGACGAGGCGGTGGATATCACCAAGGTGATCATCCAGCGTATGGACGCGGCGGCTGCCCAGCAGGGCAAGTAAGCGTGAGTGCGGCGCGGCGCTCCGTCCCGCTCCTCGAGCTCGCCGCAGCCGTCGGAGGTCGGGTCGAGGGCGACCCACGACGAGAGGTCGAGGCGATCCGCGCGCTGGACGTGGCGGGTCCCGCCGACCTCTCGTTTCTCAATCACATCCGCTACCGCCGCCAGGCGGAGGAGAGCCGGGCCGGCGTCCTGATGGTGACGCCGGCGCTGCTCTCCGCCCTGACCGCCGCTCCGGGGGAGACCCCGGGGCGTTCCTATCTTCTGGTGGACGATCCGCCGTACGTCCTGGCCCGCCTGCTGGAGATCCTCCACCCGGAGGAGCGCCGCGAGGCGGGGGTCCACCCCACCGCGGTCCTGGAGCCCGGCTGCGAGGTCGATCCGACCGCCCACATCGGGCCGTATGCGGTGATCGGTGCCGGCAGCCGGATCGGCGCCGGTGCGGCAATCCACGCCCTGGCGGTGGTGGGCCGCGGGTGCGTGGTGGGGGAGGACGCGGTCCTCTATCCGCACGCCGTGCTCTACGACGGCACCGAGCTCGGCGCCCGGGTGCGGGTCCACGCCGGGGCGGTCCTCGGGGCGGACGGCTTCGGCTATGCCACCCACGGCGGGATTCACTACAAGGTGCCCCAGGTCGGCCGGGTGGTGGTGGGGGATGACGTCGAGGTCGGCGCCCTCTCCGCGATCGACCGCGCCACCCTGGGGGAGACCCGGATCGGCGACGGCACCAAAATCGATAACCTGGTCCAGGTCGGTCACAACGTGGAGGTCGGGAAACACTGTATCCTTTGCGGCCAGGCTGGAATCGCAGGGAGCACCAAACTGGACGACTACGTGGTGCTGGCCGGACAGGTCGGCGTGGCCGGGCACATCCAGGTCGGCAAGGGGGTTCAGGCGGCCGCCAAGTCGGCGGTGCTGTCGTCCGTCGAGCCCGGCCGCCAGGTGGCCGGCATCCCGGCGATCGAGCTGAAGAAATGGCGCCGGCAGGCCGTCCTCACGGCGCGCCTCGAAGAGATGAACCGGCGGATCCGGGACCTCGAACGCCGTCTGGGTGCCGAGGGAGCCGAAGGACCCAAGGAGGAGCAAGCTTGAGTGATCCGTCCCCGAAATGGGATGTCGAATGGATCCAGTCGATCCTGCCCCATCGCTATCCGATCCTGCTGGTCGATCGTGTGCTCGAGATCGAGCCCAAGAAGCGGATCGTCGCCCTGAAGAACGTCACCATCACGGAGCCGGTCTTCCTCGGGCACTTTCCTGGCCGGCCGGTCATGCCTGGGGTCTTCCTGGTCGAGGGAATGGCGCAGGCCGGCGGCATCCTGCTCCTGCATGACATGCCCGACCGGGAGAACAAGCTCATCTTCTTCATGGGCATCGAAGAGGCCAAGTTCCGACGCCCGGTGGTGCCGGGCGACCAGATCCGTTACGAGGTGGACGTGCTGCGCCTGCGCTCGCTCCACTGCAAGCTCTCCGGCAAGGTCTTCGTCGATGGCCAGCTCGCGGCCGAGGCGGTGATCTCGTCGGCCATGGTGAGC
>DATAHG010000274.1:0-1865 GCA_036263295.1 Thermoanaerobaculia bacterium
TCGGTGCCGAAGAGGTCGTTGACCTCGACCTCGAAGCCGGGGAATCCCTGGTGGAAAGCGCGCGAGAACTGCTTGATGCCCTCGGGGCCCGGCGCGAAGCCCGGGAAGGGGTACTGGAAGCGGAAGTCGTCGGTCAGGATCTGGTCCGCGAGGTCGTAGTTGCCGTCGCGGAAGACCTGCGTGAACAACGCCTCGACTGCCTGGGTGCTCGCCTGAACATTGGCCATGTCACCTGCTCCTTTTGGTAACAACTCGTTACTCAAAAAAGGCCTCCCTATCCTGAGGGATGCCTCGATCGACGGGGCGGCGTGAGACATTCGTGGTCATCGCTACGTCTCTCATGGTAAGTGCCGCCAGATGCCGGTCAAGGGACAGGTGCCAACGGATCGCGCAGGTCTTGGAACTGGTGCTGACAAAGCCGAGCATAGAGGCCGTTTTGGGCCACGAGCTCATCGTGGCGGCCGAGCTCGACGATGCGGCCGCGGTCGAGGACGGCGATTCGGTGGGCGATGCGGACCGTGCTCAGGCGGTGGGCGACGACGATCGCGGTGCGGCCGGCCAGCAGCCGTTCGAGGGCCTCCTGCACCAGATGCTCGCTCTCGCTGTCGAGGGCGGAGGTGGCCTCGTCCAGGAGCAGCATGCGCGGGGCCTTGAGCAGGGCGCGGGCGATCGCCAGGCGCTGGCGCTGGCCGCCGCTCAGCTTGGTGGCCCGCTCGCCGACCACCGTGTCGTAGCCCTCCGGTAGCTCGGTGATGAAGTCGTGGGCGTTGGCCGCCCGGGCTGCCTCCATCATCTCCTCTTCGCTCGCATCGAGCCGGCCATAGAGGATGTTCTCGCGCACCGTGCCGCCGAAGAGCTGCGTCTCCTGGGGCACGAGGGCGATTTGCCGCCGCAAGCTCGCGAGGGTCACCTTGCGGATGTCGACGCCGTCGATCAGCACCCGGCCCGCGGTGGGGTCGTAGAAGCGGGACACCAGGTTGACCAGGGTGGTCTTGCCGGCCCCGCTCGGGCCCACCAGGGCGAGGATCTCGCCCGGCTCGAGCTCCAGGGAGACCCCGGCCAGCACCGGGGCCAGCGTGGCGCCGGGGGCCGTGGCCGCATAGGCGAAGCTCACCTGGTCGAAAGTCAGGCGGCCGGCCATGGGGGGCAGGTCGGGGGCGTTGGGCAGCTCGACCACGTCGGTGCGGGTGTCGAGCAGCTCCAGCAGCCGGAGCGACGAGCCCACCGCCTGCTGCAGCCGGCTCCACAGCCCGCCGAACCAGTTGATGGCGCCGCCCATCATCGAAGTGAGGATGATGAAGGTCACGAGCTGTCCCGGGCTGAGCTTGCCCGCCAGCACCTGCTTGCCGCCGTACCAGATGGTCAGCACCGTACAGGTGAAAAACATCGCCGAGAGGAGCGGCCCGAAGGTCACCTCCAGGTACAGCCGGCGCAGCGCCAGATTGAAGAGCTGCTGCAGCCGCGCCCCGAAGCGCCCGGCCTCGTACTCCTCGCGCACGAAGGAGCGCACGACGCGGATGCCGCTCAACGACTCCTCCAGCACCGTGGTGACGTCGGCGACCACGTCGGTCAGGTCCTGGGACAGGTTGCGCAGGAAACGGCCGAGGATCACCGAGGTGATCGAGACCGTGGGCACCAGCAGCACCATCAGGAGAGTCAGGCGCCATTCGAGATAGAGGATCACCGCGAGCGAGCCGAGAAACATGAGCACCTGCTGCAGCAGGCCGGCGACGTCGGCGGTGAGCACGCTCCGGATGTTCGAGACGTCGTTCATCACCCGCGACACCAGCTCGCCGGTGCGGCGCTGGTTGAAGAACGACAGCGACAGGGTCTGCAGGTGCTCGTAGAGCTTCTGGCGCAGGTCG
>DATAHG010000275.1:0-2879 GCA_036263295.1 Thermoanaerobaculia bacterium
CGCCGGCGGATCTCTTCCCGTCTTCCATCACACCTTCGATCTTGCACCTCACCCGGCCTTGTCCCTGGAGATCGCATTCGAAGGTCTCCCGCTTTCGCGGCCGGGCTCCCGGCCCGTAGTGGCTCCTGGCCCGATTGAGGACCCACCTGCCCTGGAACGGATCGGCACTCGCCCTGGAGCACCCCAGGAGCACCCAGAGGTTTCCCAGGAGGAAGACGGCTCTGAGACGTCGGTTCATCCGATCGCGATGTGGGAACCGATGTTCCATACCAGAAACGCGAACAGAAGGTTTACAACGACGGAGAGCACGGCCGCTATGCGTCCCTCGCCGGAGCGAAACGCCAGCGTTATCGCGAGTAGGCCGGCCAGGAAACCGGTCACGGGACTTGCCAGCATGAGAAACCACTCCACATCGGTGGACACCGTAAAGGTGGACCAGCCGAAGTGCGCGAACCAGCCCTGGCTCCAGGCGCAGAAGGCCAGGAACGAGACAAGAGGGCTCGAGTAGGCGATCGCCGTGGCCCATCGCCGGACCCTGGTGCCGCGATTAATCTTTGAACGCACTCACTGCCGCCGAAAAAAGAAGCTGACAGAACCGTCGCCGGGCTCCGCCTCGCCGGTGTCGGGTACGACGCGAGAGAGCGCATCGCCCTCTCCGCGCAAGGCGATCACGACATTCCAGCCTGACCGCAGCGGAATGTATCTCGCCCAACCGCCCTCCACCCTCATCTTTCCGGTCGCGAACACACGAACGGCGGCGAGGGAGTCCCCGGCTTTGAGCCCTTCCGGTGTCCGAAATTGCGGGTCACCCGTGGAGATGAACCGCACGAGACCTTCCCGATCGACCCCCAGCTCGTAGACCACCCCGTCTACCGCGACGAGATAGGATTCATAAAGCTGCGACGGAGATGCCATCGTCATGAAACGCGACGGCTCCGGCGGCGTGAGCTTCTCGCCGATCGCGGGGAGCGCCTTGAGCCGGATGGGCGCGGGGCGATCAAACGCACCTTCGCCCAGAACCGGCGAGACGCAGAGCAGTGCCACCACGACGGGAAGGACGCCTCGCCACAGATGCTGGAGCTTGAGCATACGCTTTCTCTCCTCTTGGGGACCGGCGCTTCATTATAATCGCCCCAGGAGAAACCCATGCCGATACGCCGTGCCCTGCTCGCCCTCGTCGCGTTCCTCGCCATCCTGGTGACCGCCTCCCCCGCTCACACCCAGGCCACCGCCCTCCGCTTCGGCCGTCTGATCGACGGCCACGGCCGGGTGGTCCAGGACGCCGTGGTCGTCGTCGAGGGGGAGCGGATCTCGAAAGTCGGATCGGGGGACGGCGCCGTGCCGCCCGGCGCGACCGTCCTCGATCTGCGGCGCTATACCGCGATCCCCGGGCTCATCGACGCCCACACCCACATGAGCTTCTATTGGGACCGCGCCCCCGGCAGCCGGCCCTGGAACCAGCTCGGCTCCCTCGGCCCGGCGGTCACCGTCTTCCTGGCGCAGGAGAACGCCCGCAAGACCCTCGAAAGTGGCGTGACGACGGTCCGCGATCTCGGCTCCTGGGAGTACACCGACCTCGCCCTGCGCGAGTTGATCCATCGCGGCGCCATGACCGGGCCGCGCATGTTCGTGGCCGGATACGGATTGCACGTCACCGGCACGCCCTATCAACCCGGCAATTCGCAACCTTCCCCAGGGGAGGCGGACGGCGTCGCCGAAGTGCAACGGGTCGCCCGCCAGCAGCTCGCGGCGGGAGCCGACTGGATCAAAATGTACGGGTCCACCGGCAGCGATCAGGATGTGACCGGTTTCCAGACCTACACGTTCGAAGAGATGAAGGCGGCGGCGGACGTCGCCCACCAGGCCGGCAAACGGATCGCGATCCATTCCTACGGTCCGGATGGAGCCCGCGACGCCGTCCGTGCCGGCGCCGACTCGGTCGAGCACGCCACCGACATGGACGACGCCACGATCAAGGAGATGGCCCGGCGCGGCACCTTCTACGTCCCGACGGTCGATCACAACCGCTATTACATCGCCCACAAGGACGAGTTCGGCTATGGACCCGAGGTCGTCGGCCGGCTCAATGACTATATCAACCGCAATTTCGAAACGCTCCGCCGAGCGGTCAAGGCGAATGTGAAAATAGCCATGGGATCCGACGCGGTCTTCACCGGCTTCGGCGAGAACACGCGCGAGCTCGAATGGTTTGTGAAAGCCGGCATGACGCCCGCGCAGGCGCTCGCCGCCGCCACCACCAACGGCGCCGCCCTGCTGGGCATGGAAAAAGACCTCGGCGCCCTCGCCCCCGGTTACTACGCCGACATCGTCGCGGTGGAAGGCGATCCGCTGACGGACATCGGAGCCGTCGTGAACGGCGTCCGCTGGGTCATGAAAGGCGGAAAAACGGTGGTGGACCGCACGGCGAACAGCCCGCAACGCCCCTGAAGAAGGCTTGACCTCCTCACCGGCTCCGCTCCTCCGGCGGTTCCAAAGACCACACCACCTTGCTGGCCGGGCTGTAGATCACGAGGTAGCGCCGCCCGGCCGAATTCTGCGAGTAGACCTCGGGCGGCAGCCGCATGGCGCCGAGCTGCTCGAAATAGCCGAACGGAATGCCATACCCTCCTCGGCGCAGGCGCCTGCGGTGGGAGCGGATCAAGAGATCCTCCTGCGCGAGCGCCATGCCCGATTTCACGTCGCGCAGACTCTGGACCGCGCCGTAGGCGGTGTACAGGACCAGCGCGGCCAGCAGGCCGTAAGTCAGGATCGGCGGGGCTGGAGTGAGCCCCCGCTGCACGGCCATTACAAAGAAAATCGTGATCGCCGCGAACAGGGCGAACGTCCAGCAGTCGCCGAGCAACCGCAATTTCTGGCGG
>DATAHG010000276.1:0-2247 GCA_036263295.1 Thermoanaerobaculia bacterium
CTCGGCGCCCTGCCCAAGGCGACCGACCTGGAGGTCGACCCGCACTCCTCCAATACAATTTACGCCGGCACCGCCGCGAACGGGGTCTACCGCAGCACCGACGGCGGCGCCACCTGGGCGCCGATCAACGCCGGCCTCGCGCGCCTCGGCCGCCGGTACATCGTCGATCTCGAGGTCAATCCGGCAGCCGCCGGGCTCGTCTACGCCGCTCCGTTCGAAGGCGGCCTCTTCCAAGCGAGGTTCAGCGATGCGAAATGATCTTCGGCCCAGTATTGTCAGGGCTCTCGCCGGCCTCGCCGTTCTGGGCATTCTGATGGTGGCCGCGGCGGCCCCGGCCGCTGCGGCAGCCCAGCGCTGGTCCCGCTTCGGACCCGGCAGCGGCGACATCACCGCGTTCGGGCTCGACGCGTCGGCCCCCGGCACCATCTATCTCGCCCAGACCTTTGGCGGGATCTCGCGCAGCCTGGACTCCGGGCTGAGCTGGGCCCCCGCCGCGGTGGGGCTGGACGGCGAGGTGGTGCGCGATATCGCGAGTTTCGGCTCGGCCGTGCTCGCGGTCACCTCGTCCGGCAAGGTCTTCCGCAGCGACGACCACGGGGCGAGCTGGACCGTGATCCATGGCGGGCGGGCCTTCCAGCAGTTCCCTTACGAGCTCGATCCGTTCGGGAACGCCCGCCTGCTCCCGGCGCCGGGCGGGGTCCTCTACTTGAAGATGCGCTTCGGCGTCTACCGCAGCGACAACGAGGGGCGGAGCTGGCGGCGGATCCTGGCGGGGGAGCCCGAGGTCGGCGACCTGGCGCTCGATCCGAACGCGCCGGGCACGCTGTACGCCAGCCTGACCGGCGACGGCCAGGGGCCATTCCTGGTCAAGAGCACGGACGGCGGCCAGACCTGGCAGCCGACCGGCTCGACGGCGCAGCCCGCGGAGGTGAAGAGCCTCGCCGTCTTGCCGACGCGGCCGGCGACCATCCTGGCGGGCTCCTATCCCGGCCTCTTCCGCAGCGCCGACGGCGGCGCCACCTGGACCAAGATCCAGCCCCTGGAGCCGAACGCCGACTGGTCCATCTACAGCTTCGCCACCGTTCCGGGCGCCCCGGGCACCGTCTACGCCGCGTACAACGGGGGGGCCCTGCTCAGCACCGACGCCGGACTGACCTGGCGCCGGCCCGGGCCGGGCTTCTTCGATGTCGACGGCCGGGTGGTCTTCGACCCCGCGACCGGGATCCTGTTCGGCGTCCAGAGCACCGATCTGGCCCGCAGCGGCAACGGCGGCCGACGCTGGCGCACCGTCTACCGCGCCGGCGCGCTCAATGTTCTCGCCTTCAAGCCCGGCAACCCGTCCATCGTCTTCCTCGGCGGCCGGACCCTGTTCCGCAGCACCGACGGCGGGCGCACCTGGGTGGACCGGGGGAGCGCCTCCGGCGTGGTGGTCTCGGACATCTTCGACTTGACCTTCGACCCCGCGGACCCCGACACCCTCTATGCCGCGACCGGCGCCGGGCTGTTCCGCAGCCCGGATGGCGGCGACCATTGGGAGGTGCTCGGAGCCGGCGAGATCGGCCAGGCCGGGGAAGTCGCGGTCCTCGACTCGGGCACCCTGCTGGTGAGCGCCTGCGGGATCCAGCGCAGCACGGACGGCGGGGAGACCTGGACCGAGGTGTTCGCCTGCCAGCGGCCGGGGGACAGCGGATTCGACGACTCCGCCCGGAGCATCGTCGAGTTCTGGCTCGACCCCGAGCGCCCCGGCACCGTCTACGCCGAGAGCTTCGAGTACCAGGGGCGCCACCCGGTCTCCTTCTACACGAACCTCTACAAGAGCGAGGACGGCGGGCTGACCTGGCGCCAGATCCTCGTCGACGGGGTCGCGATGGCGCTCGATCCGCGGCAGCCCCGCACCGTCTACGCCTTCCAGCAGCGCTTCCTCCGGCCGGACGCCTTCCTGCGGAGCCCGGACGGCGGGCGGACGTGGCGGCGCGTCTCCGGTCTCGACGCCAACGTCACCGACCTGCGGGTCGATCCGGCGACGCCGACCACCTTCTACGCCTCCACCTCCGACCAGGGGGTGTTCCGCAGCACCGACAGCGGCCGGACCTGGAAGCCGGTCAACGCCGGGCTGAGCCCTCTCTTCGGTGGGATCCTGGCCCGCGAGCTGGTCGTCCACCCGACCCTGCCACACCGTATCTACGCGGCGGCGAACGAAGTTTTCTTCGAGACGAGGTTCTGACGATGAAGGCGCGTTTTCTGGTG
>DATAHG010000277.1:0-2363 GCA_036263295.1 Thermoanaerobaculia bacterium
ACCGGCCGCCGCCCCTTCTGCGCGGCGTCCGGTCCCGCCTCGGGGTAGGTCACCACCATCACGGTGCGGTCGTCGGCCGGATCGGCTCCGCCGCCGAAGGCGTCGACATCCTCGAAGATGGCGTCGACCACGACCGCGGCGGGCTTGCCCTGGTGGGCCCGGGCGATCTTCATCAGGCGGTCGACGCCGTACTCCTCCATCGCCTGCCCTTCGCTCTCCCGGCCCCAGGTCTCGATGATGCCGTCGGTGTAGAACACCATCAGGTCGCCGGGCTTCATGATCACGAAGCCGCGTTCGTAGCTCGCCTCGGAGAGCGGGCCGAGCACCGGGCCCCCCTCCTCCATGTAGCGGCACTTGCCGCTGGCGTCGAGGTGAAACGGCGGGGGGTGCCCGGCGTTGACGTAGATGAAGACGCCGTTGAGCTCCAGCTCGCCGTAAAACATCGACACGAAGCGGCTGGTGAGCGTGCTGTTGTGGATGATCGAGTTCATCCGCTCGACCGTGCGGACGATCTTGAAGTCGCGGGCGAGGCCCATGCGCAGGCCCATGTAGATGTCGCGCACCTGGAGGGCGGCCGGCAGGCCGTGCCCCGAGACGTCGGCGATCGCGAGCCCCAGGATCTTGTTGGTGACCGGGATGTAGTCGAAGAAGTCGCCGCCCACCGCCTCCATCGGCTCGGAGCGGCCGAAGAAGTCGAACTGGCCGTAGGCCGGCACCCGGCGGGGCAGGATCGACGCCTGGATCTTGCGCGCCTCCTCGAAGATCCCTTCCATGCGCTCGCGCCGGATCTTCTGGTTGATGCTGTGGCGCAGGATCCCGAGCGAGAACAGGACGTCCTCCCGGTTGTGGCCGGGGGCGACGCTGAAGGCGAGGATGTAGTCCTCGTCCCCGACCTCGATGGCGGCGAACTGCTGGACGCCGAGGAGGGCCTCCAGGCTCTTGTCGGTGCGGGGGTCGTCGGCGTCCATCGCCACCGTCCCCTCCTCCAGAAGGAGCTGGACCGGGGAGTACGAGAGCGGCACTCGCAGCCCCTTGGGGACCTCCTTGGCCTCGCCGAAGGTGCCCTGGAGGACGTAGAAGTCCCCGCGCCGCTGATAGAGCCGGCCGCCGTAGATCCCCAGCTCGTCGCGGAACTTCTCGACGATCGACTGGATCAGGGTGTGGATGGTCGTGCCCACGTCGTCGCTGCGCTCGATGGCGGCGACGACCTGCTCGACGTTCTTCATCAGCTCCCGGTAGTTGACGGGGCGGATGTCGGTCGTGATCACGCGTGCTCTCTCCTCGTATCCGGCGGCTTGTCGGCCTCAAGCATACCAGTGCCGGGGGCGATCCTCCGCGGGCCGCCCCCAAGCATCCGATCGATCCGCCGCTCAGCCGTTGTCGATCAGGGCCATGACGATCCGGTCCTGGGCGCCGTGGGCATCCCCCCGCGCCTGGTTGATCAGGATCGAGAAGGCGTAAGTCTTGCCGGAGACCCCCTTGGCGTAGCCGGACAGGCTGGACACGCCGGAGAGCGTGCCGGTCTTGGCGAAGACGTTGCCGCGGTAGGGGGGCGCCGCGAACCGCCGCTTCCAGGAGCCGTTGTCCTCCCCGCCATAGGGCAGGGACTGGATGTACTCCTGCCCCGCCGGATGGAAGAACATGTGACGCAGCAGCAGGGTCAGATGGCGCGGGGCGAAACGGTTGGAGCGGCTCATGCCGGATCCATCGACCATGGTGAAGGAGCCGTGGGGGATGCCGACGCTCTCGGCGAACTCGCGGATCGCCCGCACCCCTTCGCGCCAGCTCCCCTCGCGGCAGCGGCGGGCGCCGACCTGCTTGGCGAGGGTCTCGGCGTAGAAGTTCTGGCTGCGCTTGTTGGTCACGTTGATGGCGGTCACCAGATCGGTGCGGTAGGTGGCGACGCGCTCCCAGATCGGCCCCGGCAGCTCGCGCACCGGCCGCAGCCGGCCGATCACCTCGACCCCCTCGGAGCGCAGGGCGTCCTTGAGGGAAGCGCCGAAGTAGACCGTGGGATCCGCCACCGTCACCCAGGCGTCGAAGGGGGCGGAGCCCTCCCAGACGTTGCCGGTCACCACCAGCAGGGTGTCGATGCGGTTGATCGCCACCGTGTGCCCCTTGCGGGTCGGGATGGTCTTGGTGCGGTTGTCGATCTGGAAGAGCGGCACGTTGGGGACGGTCTCGACCGTCGCCTTGCCGCCGCGGCGGCCGGGGGTCACCCGCACCAGGATGCAGTTGTCGCTGAACGACAGGGCGCCGATCGGCGCCTCGTACCACTCGGCGAGCTGGTCGCGCGGCCACTCGGGGTGGATGCGCATGGGCTCGAAGTAGCCGTCGTCGAGATAGAGGTCGCCGGTCACCCG
>DATAHG010000278.1:0-6466 GCA_036263295.1 Thermoanaerobaculia bacterium
GGCTGGGAGGTACTCCAGGATAAAATTCAAGTAGTTCTAACGGAAGAAGCTCGCCTGAATGAAAAAAATAAGTTTGAACAGAAGCAACGCGATGATGAGCAGAGAAGTCTTCTTGAAGCGACGCAAGAGATTGAAGAGCTAAGACAAATTATAACCGATGATATCGAAGTTCGGCACAACAAACAGAGAATTGTCAGCGCCTGGCTGCGAAACTTTGGAATCGCCACAGCCATTACAGGTTTGATTACAGTCGTCTTCTATCTTACTGACCCGAAGTTCTTAGGCGGATTTGTATCGAGGCGCGAGATGATGATCGGCATCTTTTCTAGCTTGACAGCAAGTCTGATATCGTCCATCGGGTCTAGACTTTCAAGACCGACCAACAGAGGATCAGCGCATGACCGACCAAACCTACCTCCTCCTCGGCGGCGCCGGGCTGGTGGGCCTGCAGGTGGCCCGGCGGATCGCCCATGACCTCAAGCCGAAGAAGGTCGTCATCGTCTCCCTGTACCAGGACGAGGTGCAGGAGGCGCTCGACGGGCCTTCTGGATTGCGCCGGATGTTCTCCGGCTACGATGTCGAGTTCGTCGGCGTGTGGGGCGACGTGTTCGTCCGGGAGGAGTTCTCGGACCGGCGCCGGGCCTCTCTGCTGGAGAGCTACGAGGCACGCGAGAAACTTTTCGCCGACCTGAACGGTCCGCTGGACGACGGGTATCAGCACTCCCGCCTGGTGAAGCTCATCCTGGAGCACCGGCCGGATGTCATCGTCGATGCCATCAACACGGCCACGGCGATCAGCTATCAGGACTTCACTTCCGCCTCGGTCATCGCCAAGCGGCACATGGACGGCCTGTTCGGGCAGCTCCGGGAGCACCGGTTCGACGACGCCCGGGCTTCTTGGAAGGACTCGGAGCGGATCTTCGAGACCCTCCTCCTGTCCGCCTCGGTGCCGCAGCTCATCCGCCATGTGCTGCTGATCAACCGCGCCATGCGGGAGGTCGGCACCCGGCTCTATCTCAAGGTGGGCACCACCGGCACCGGCGGCATGGGGCTCAACATCCCCTACACCCACAGCGAGGACAAGCCTTCCGTCACGCTCCTCACCAAGACCGCCATCGCCTTTGCCCACACCGGCCTGCTCTTCCTGATGGCCCGCACGGTGGGCGGCCCCATCGTCAAGGAGATCAAGCCGGGCGCCATGATCGGTTACGCCGACATCACCTGCCGGACGATCAAGCAGCATGGGCATCCGGTGAAGATCTACGCCAGCCGGTCCTTCTCGCTCGACGGCACGCTGGCCTTGCGGATGGACCCCGCGGAGTTCGAGGCGCTCGGCGATCTCGATCTGCCGGTCGTGGACACCGGCGAGAACGGCCTCTTCACCCGGGGCGAGTTCGAGACCATCACGTCGCTGCGCCAGATGGAGTTCATCACACCGGAGGAGATCGCTCTGGAGTGCGCCCTGGAGATCCGCGGCAGCAATACCGGCAAGGACGTGATCGCGGCCATCGACGGCGCCGTCATGAGCCCGACCTACCGGGCCGGGGTGCTGCGCCAGCGGGCGCTCGACGACCTCACCCGGCTGGAGAAAAAGACGCAGTCCCACAGCGTGGCCCTCGGCCAGCTCGGACCGCCGGAGCTCTCCAAGCTGCTGTGGGAAGCCGAGCTCCTCAAGGAGATCTTCGGGACGGTGGACGCGGTCCTGGAGCAGACCCCGGAGGCGCTGTCGGAGGCCACCTACCGGCTGGTCCAGGAGAACCCCAAGCTCCAGCACACCATCAACTCGATCGGGGTGCCGATCCTCACGCCGGACCACCAGCTCATCCGGGGTCCGTTCGTGAAGATCCCGGAGGTGCCCGGGCGGCGCGAGGTGGCGATCGAGGACGGGGATCTCGACCGCTGGGCGGCCAAGGGGTGGGTGGACCTGCGGCCGCAGAGCTTCCGGCACTGGCAGGAGCGCTTCCGCCGCATGGGGCACTCCCGCCAGCGGATCCATATGCGGGGATCGGCCGCGGTGACCCGCGACGCCTACCTCTTCGACGAGATCCAGGTCGGCGCGATCGTGGCCTGGATCTTCAACAACGAAGAGGCGGGGTATCGGATCAAGTAGGGATCAGAACGGCGGGCCGGCGGTCTCCGCCGGTCCGCCCTCGGCGACCTCGGCCGTCACAGCCGCCTCGCCGGGCAACGCGGCCCGCTCCGTCCCGACGCTCGCCATCTTCTCCTTGAGGGCGACGTACTTGCCGTCGAGCATCTCGAAGACGGCGCCGATCTGCTCCAGACGCTGGTCGAGGTCCATGGTCCAGTGCTCGTTCTTGACCGGCTCCAGCTTGAGTCCGTTGACCCGGTAGGAGAGGGCGTCGAAGCGCATCAGGAACGAGCCGACGTGCAGCTTGGCCGAGAGGATCTCGGCCCCTTCTTCGACGTAGCGGAACAGCTCGTTCATCACGGCGCCGGTCAGCGACACCTTGGCCTCGCGGGTGGCGAGGCGGACGCTGCCGGTCTCGGGCTCGACCATCACGTCGGACTCTTCGAGCAGGGCCCGCACGAAGCGGCAGCCGAGGACCGACTGCCCGGGCTCCTTGGGGATCACCACGTCGCTCATCTCGTCGATCTCCGGCGCCTCGTCGAGCCAGGGGGCCTTGAAGTCGCATTCGACGCCGGCCTGGCGCAGCAGGGCGAGGACGATCCCGAGGTAGGACTTGGCCGTGCTCGCGACGTAGAGGAGATTGCCGTTGAGGCACCCTTCGATGATGCGGGTGCGGGGCATCTGCCCCATGCAGAGCTCGGTCTCGGCCAGCTCCTTGAGCTTCTTGCGGGTCTTCGAGCCCACGAAGGGGCGGCCCGAGGTCTCCATCTCGGTCTTGACCAGCTCCCGGAGGCGCTCCTTGACGGCGGTGGGGTCGGGTCGGATCTTGTCGATCCGCACCCGGAAGACATAGCGCCCCTGGGCCACCTCGTAGGGGGCGTCGATCTCGAAGGGGACGAAGCCCATGCGCTCGCGCACCTCCGAACCGGGATCGATGGCCCAGAAACGGGCCCTCTCGAAGTCCGGTCCCTCGGGGGGGACGACGGCGTTGAACCGGGTGATGCTGACGGTGCCGCTCAGGAGACCCATACGAGCTACCTCGGAAAAGGGGATCTTAACGGAATTGCGCGGCCCGGCCCAGGAGTCCTCTCCCGGCTCAGTGGGAGGTGGGGCGGCGCGCGGGAGAGCTTTTCTTCGGGGGCTTGGAGGAGGCCTTCGCCTTGGCCTTGGAGCCCGCGGCCGGCTTGTCCTTCTTCTCCGGCTTCTCCGGCTTGGGGCTGGCCGCGGCCTTGGAGTCGGTCTCGGCCGCCGTTGGAGTCTTGCCGTCCGGGCCGGCTTTGGCGTCTGTGAGGTCCTGGGCCTCTTCGATGTCCTCCACCGTCAGCGCCTCCTCGTCGGAGGTGTGCTCGGGCCAGGCCTTCTCCCCCTCTTCGACTTTGGCCGCCTCCGAATCGGTCGCGGCCGCCTCGGTCTTCTCCCCCGGCTCGACAGGCTCGGTGGTCTCGGGGGTCGGCGTATCGGCGGCGACCGATTTCACGGTCTCCACGGTCTCCACGACCGGCGTCTCGCCCGGAGAGGTCGAGGTGCCGGAGAGCCCCTGCACCGCCCAGATCTCCTCGTCAGCCGCGATCGGCTCGGCCGGGATCGGGGCCGGCGTGGAGGCGTCGGCGGTGACGTCGTCCAGGGGGAGGATCTCGACCGGGAGGTCGGTCTCATAGTCCAGGAAAGACCAGCTCTCACCGGTCGTGAGGTTGGCCGCCATGACGACCATGGGGCTGTCCTCCTCCTCGACCGACAGCTCCTCGACGACTTCGTAGGTGTCCTCCCAGATCGGGCCGTTCTCCGGATCGACGTAGTAGGAGGCGCCGTCCCACTCGCCCTGGACCTCGTCGTTGCTCTCGGCGGCGTCGAGGTAGGAGTCGAGCGTCACGGGGGCGAAGGCGAGGCGGCTGGCGCGCTCGTGGAGGCGGCGCAGCTCCTCCTGCATTCGGCGGTCGCGCTGGCGGACGGCCTCGGCCTCCAGGACCTCCAACCGGGCGGCAAGGCGGCGCTGGATGCGCTGCCAGGCCTGGAGCTGGCGGCGCTCGGCGGCGGTGAGGTCGTCCGGCTGGCGGGCGCGCAGGGCTTCGGGGCCGTACTGCCCGCGCAGCAGGCGGTAGGAGACGGCGACCGCGTCGAGCGCGGCGGTGACGGCCGGCTCGTCCCGGCCGCTCCAGCGCCAGACCGTGCCCATCGCCTCCAGCGCGCGGGTGCCGCCGCGCAGCTCCGAGATCAGCGCCGGGCTCCGGTCCCGCATGGCTGCGCCGATGTGGTCCAGCGCGGCCGCCATCTGGTCAAAGGTGGACCAGAACGGGGTGTAGCGCGGATGCTCGCGGTCGATGCGGCTCACGACGGCGGCGTGGGATGCCTGGGCGAGGTTGTCCCGCACCACGGCCAGGAGCTGCCGGGCGTTGACCCGCGGCGCGGCGGGCTCGGTCGCCGGAGACGGGGTGGCGGCCGGCTGGGCGGCGAAAGACGCCGGGGCCAGCCCCATCCCGAGCAGGAGGGCACAGATCAGGGTTCGCACGTCACCCATTATGTTACATCAGCATTGCGCGAGAAGGCAGCGGAGAGAAAAAGGCTCTTAAATCCGAACGGCGCCGGGTGGCGGAAACACCCGGCGCCGTTCGTAACTCAAAAAAGGAGAAAGACCATGCGCGTCGGAGTGTAGCTCAGCGGCCCGGGCTTGGGAAGTCTTTCGCCGCCGCCACGATATACGTGCCGAGCGGCGGCAGCGTCCATTGCAGGCGTCCGGTCTCGGTCGAGGTCTCGACGGCGGCCCCGCCAGCCAACGGCGCGAGCCGGGTCCCTTTTGGCAGGAGGTCGGAGAGGTCGAGGTCCAGGGCGCGCGGCGAGCCGCCGAGGTTCACCCCGACCAGCACGGTTTCCTCGGGGGACACCTTGGCGAAGACCAGAACCTCCTTGTCGGCGAGGAGCGGCAGCCGGCCGCCGCGCCCCATCGCGGGATGGACCCGGCGGGCCTTGAGGATCTCCTGCACTTTCTGAAGGAGCGGCTGATTGAGGCCGTTCCAGGGCATCGGGACGCGCCCGACGTCGGTGAATCCGGTCTTGGGCCCGCCGTGGGTGAGGCCGGTCTCGGTGCCATAGAAGAGGATGTCGGGGCCGGTCAGGCTGGCGAGGAAGCCGACCGCCGCCACCAGGCGCTCGGTCTGCGGGGTCCAGGAGAGGAAGCGCGCCATGTCGTGGTTGTCGAGGAAGCGCGAGGGGATGGCGTCCGACCCGTACAGGGCCTCGGTCTCCTGGAGGGTGTCCTCCAGGTCGGTGGCCGGAGCCCCTTTGGCGAAGACCGCGGTGGCGACTCCCTGGAGCGGAAACTCCAGCAGCGAGTCGAGCTGCGGCTGGCCGCCGACCTTTTCGTAATAGGTCGCGATCTCGTGGGCATTGGCCTCGGGGCCCTGGTTGTCCATCCAGACCTCGCCTACCAGGTAGGCGCCGGGCTTCGCCTTCTGAACCTCGGCTCTCAGCTCGGCCCAGAAGTCGTGCGGCACGCCGCGGGCGTAGTCGAGGCGCAGGCCGTCCACGTCTTCCTTCGTCAGCCAGTAGAGGGCGACGTTCTTGAGGAAACGACGGGTGGGCTCGTGGTCGAAGTTCCAGTAGCGGAAGCCGGAGCCCCAGCTATCCCAGACCTTTTCGGCCTCCTGCCGGGCGGTGGTCGATTTGGGATCGAGGTGGTCGGGGTCGCCGGAGGCGTCGCGCTCATAGGAGGCGCCGGCATGGTTGAGAGGGAGGTCGAGGATCACCTTGATGCCCCGGCCGTGAAGGTCGCGGACGACCTGGCGGAACAGCTCCAGCGAGGCCTTGGGATCGGCGGGCACCCCGACGGCGTCGCCGATCTTGTAGTAGTTGCGGACGTCATAGCCGTGGGAGGTCTTGCTGGCGAACACCGGCGAAAGCCAGACGGCGGTGACGCCGAGGTCCTGCAGATAGCCGGCGCGCTGGAGCAGCCCCTGGAGGTCGCCGCCGGCATAGTTGGGGTGCTTCCAGCCGGTGATCTCGCCGTCGTTGCCGGGGTTGCCGTTGGCGAACATCTCCATCATGACGTGGTAGATCGTCCAGTCCGCCCAGGGCTCCCTGGCGGGATCGACCGGCCCGACCCGGACGGCAGCGCTGGCCGAGAACGCCGAGGTCCCCTTCCCCTTCGGCGCCTCCCCGAGCTCGATGCGCGAGGCCCCGGCCGGCACGCCCTTGAGGCGGAAGCGGACCTGGTCCTTGCCGAGCGGCTCGGCCGCGGCGGTCAAGGGGGTCGAATCGGCCCGGAAGACCGGCTCCTTGGGGACGCGCCCCGCGACCACGGCGGTCCACTCCCCGGCGACTCCGGTGGGCTGCAGGGAGACAAAGCGCAGAGAGGCGGCCGGCACGGCCGGCGCGCCGGCGGCG
>DATAHG010000279.1:0-24137 GCA_036263295.1 Thermoanaerobaculia bacterium
GATCCCGCCCGGGCGCCAGTCGATCCGGCCGAGGAAGCGCAGGCCGGCCAGCCGCACGGCGGCGGGCGCGAAGTCGAGGTCGATGCCGTACTCCCAGCCGCGCGGATCGACGGCGCGGAAGTCCGCCGCCGTCATGCGGAAAATCCGGGTCTCCACCCCCGCGGCCGCGCCGGGATCGCCGGCCGGCCGGCAGAAGGCTCCGAAGCGCCGCCGGACCGCCTCCTCCTGCGAGGCGCAGAGCCCGCGGAATCGGTAGGGGCCGCCGGGGAGATCGACGGTGACGTCGCGCTCCCCCCAGGGCTCTCCGCCGGGCCGGGCCGGGAAGAGATCGGGATTGGCGAGAAAGGTGGTGGCGAAGCTCATGCCCGGCCCAGCAGCCGGCCAAACCGCCGGTCGAGCCGCCGGCCGGCCGCCCGCAGCAGGATCGGGACGAGGGACGCCGCCGAGCGCAGGCGCAGCGCCAGCGGCACCGGCCCGGGCACCCGGCCGACCAGGCGGCCCAGGGGGACGGGGGGATCGGGATCGGGACAGCCATCGCCGCGCGTGACGGCGCGGAGCGGACCGTCCAGCGCGGGACGGAACCCCAGCAGGCGATGGAGACGCAGCCGGCCGTCCGGCCCGGCGAAGGCGACCACGTCGCCGGGCCAGTAGAAGCGGGCCGGCACCACCTCGACCTGCTCGCCGTCGCCGTGGACCGGCGCCATGCAGCTCCCGCGCACGGTCACGCGGACCGGCCCTGCGCGGGCCAGCTCGCGGACCGCGTCGAGCAACGCCGGGCGAGAGGAGTCGTTCATGGGCATCGAGGCGATCGGGCTCAGTATGCCACAGGCTCGGGGAGCGCTTCCGGCGCGGGGGGCCGGTGGACGGGCGCATGGGTCAGGGCGTAGCGCAGCGACTTCCAGCCGAGCCGCCATCCCAGGCTGACGTAGGGGAGCACGATCGAGACGCCGCCGCTCCGCGCTCCGGTGTCCCCGGCCAGCGCCGCGAACGGCAGGCGTTCCGCGAAGCGCCGCACCAGCCGGGCGAGCAGCGCCTGCCGCCGGGGCGGCACTCCCCAGTCGAGGTGAGCGAGAGCGGAGATCTCGGCGGCCGGTGGCAGCCCGACGGTCGCGTCCGTGGCCAGGAGGGCCGTCCAGACGATCCCGCCGCAGCGGAAGCTCCGCGCCCGGGCCGCCAGGCGGTCCCAGTCCAGGGGCAGGCGCCGCGCCGTCTCGGCGATGTCGAACACCCCCTTCAGCCGGAAGAAGCGCTTGCGGGCGGCGTTGACGCAGAGCGAGATCAGCAGATCCTCGCGGGACATGACCCAGGCTTCGGCTCCCCGGTACCGGACCGGCCGGGCCTCCTCCCAGACGCGCTCGAAGGGGATGGGCAGCACGCCGTTCATGGTGACGTCGTGGTGGTCGTCGAGGTCGCATTCGATGCCGCTGCGGTAGAGCTTGCGGCGGACCGCCTTTTCCTCGGGCCCGCGCTCCCGGCCCGGGCGTAGCCGCAGCACCAGGTCGATGTCGCGCGACACCGTCACCCAGGGTCCCTCGTAGACCTCCAGCTCCAGGGCGGTGCTCTTGAGCAGGAGGGCGTCGAAGCCGACCTCGGCGAGCCGGTTCAGGCCGGCGGCCAGGCGCTCGGCCTCCGCCTCCTTCACGGCGGCGTTCTCGAACAGCGCCATCTCGAAGCGGCCGGCGACGTCGGCCGGCATCCCCACGCCGCAGCGCGACAGGCTCACTCCGACGGCCGGCGCCACGCCGTGGCGCTCCGCCGTGACCCGCACCTCCTCCCAGGGGATCTCCTGCCGGCGGGCGAGGTCCGCCACCTCCTCGCGATGCGCCGGGAGGATCTCCTGGCGGGCGGCGAGGCAGAGGATGCGGTCTTGCGGGCGCAAGCGGGGCTCCGGTCAGGCCGGCGGCGGGCCGTCCACCACTTCCTCCAAGAGGCGGACGGCGCCTTCGAGGTCGCGGCCGGTCGCCAGGCGGTAGCAGGCGCTCGCCTCGACTAGCGCGGCGAGGGCGTCGAGATGAGCCTGGGAGGAGCGCGGCTCGGTGAGGAGGACGTTGGGGGCCAGCTCGAAGAGGGCCTCGGCCGGATCGAGCGGCGTGAGGGCGCTCTCGGCGGTGCCGGCCACCCGCGGGAAGACCAGGGCGCCCGGCGCGCACTCCCAGACGACCTCGCTGCGGTAGACCTGCTCGGCGCGGAGCTGGCGCTTGCGCCACCCCTCGCGGGGCTCGCCTTCCAGGTGCGGGGCGATCTCGGGGAAGAAGCCGACGGACTCCTCCGTGAGGTCCACCTCGTCGGGAAAGGCGAGGATCCTGAGCCCCTCGGGCCGATGCGCCAAAAGGAGGGTGTCGTCCACCAGGAAGCCGAAGCCGGCGCGCGCCAGGGCCATGGTCAGGGTGGACTTGCCGGCGCCGCTGTGGCCGGCGAGGAGAAGCGCCCGGCCGCCGCGGCTGAGGCCGGCGGCGTGGACGGCGTAGAGCCCGCGGCGCTTGAGCAGCTCGACGAGCGGCAGGGTGAAGAGCGGGTGGGAGAGGGGCCAGAGGTCCGCCTCCGAAGGCTCGGCGGCGGCCAGGCGGGTCCGGCCGGTGCGCGGCTCGCAGAGCACCCCCAGGCGCGGGCCGTACTGGAGATAGAGGAGATCCTCCCCCTCGTCGTAGAGCACCTCCCCCACCGGCGGATCGTAGACCGGCCGGCCGGCGGCGGGCCGGTCGGGGAGGTCCGGGGTGAGGGCGAAGCGCAGGTCGGGGCCGGCGAGATCCGCGCTCCCGGATGCGAGGGCAAACCGGGCGAGGCGGCCGTGGAGGGCCGCGGCCGCGGCCTCCCCCCAGGCGGTCGGCGCCCCCTCGACCACGAGGCGCAGCCCGTGCAGCCCGTAGGAACGCTCGAGAACCAAAGCTCCTACCCTCCGGCGACCGCCCTCTCGTGCGGCGAGATGTGGTAGGTCTCGACGAACAGCTGTCGGGGATCGCGCGGCTCGGCCAGCGGCTCGCCGCCGAGATCGATCCAGCAGTGGCCGGCGAAGGCGCCGTCGATCTGCCCCATGCCGAAGTGCAGGCAGACGTTGGCGCCCGCCCGGCGCAGGAAGTGATAGAGCGTGAAGCCGCGGGTGAGGCAGCCGCTCCGGATCAACGGGTGGCCCGAGCGCAGGACCGCGTCGATGCGGCGCACGATCGCCTCGGCCGCGGCGGGCGGCAGATCCTCGCGGGCCGGGCGGGGCGAGCGCGGCTCCAGCCAGGCCTTCAACCGCGGCAGCGGCAGGCGCAGCAGCACCGGGACCGCGAAGGCGGCGAACAGGAAGACCCGCACCCCGAACCCCTTGCCCAGGGCCTCGAGCTCGCCGAGGTCATTTCTCTTCCAAAACGAGGCTCTCATCGGCCATCTCCTGCAAAAAATCCATCACATCCGATTCGATCGTGCCGCGCGGGGCATCGTACTCGGCGGCCAGGGCAGCGACCACGTCGGCCACGCTGCGGCTGCCGTCGCACAGGTCCCAGACCCGGCCGCTCACCTCGTCGAGGGCGAAGTACTGGCCGTCGTCGAGATTCAAGAGGACCCACTCGTCGGCGGCACGCTGGGTCAGCACCCGGTCCCTGCGGCGCAGGCGGCTCTCCGGTCCGATCAATCAAACCTCCCGGGGGAAGACACGTCGGCCGGCGGTGCGCCCAGGGCGCCGACCGCCGGCCGCTCGTCAGGTCAGAAGCTGAAACGGGTGATCTTGCGCAACAGACCGAGCCGGCGCAGGGTCGGCTTCTTGTAGCTCTTCATCGGAGTCTCCTCGTAAAGGGCTCGGCGCCCGTTGTACAGCGGCAAGACACCGAGCCCGATTGCAGTTTTCGTGCCGTACCCGCAGGTTATTGGCCGATCTCTCCCGCGCCGTCCCAGATCACGACGTTGACCGTGGCGCCGCGCGGGCCGTTCACCTTGACGGTGACCGTGTTGTCGCCCGGGTGCAGGGCCGACGAGATATCCAGGGTCTGGGTCTCGCCGTCCTGGATGCCGCTCAGCTTGAATTTCTTACCATTGGCGGTCACCTCGACCTTCTTGACGCCGGGCGTGCCGTTGGTCACGGTGACCTTGTTCTCGGCCTGCGGCACGTCGGAGTAGGTCTGCTCCCCCTCCTGCGCGTTGTCGGCGGTCAGGGTGGCGAGGATCGGATCGCAGACCGCCCGGTTGCCGGCGAGGTCGGCGACCACCATCTCGACCCGCGAGCGCTGGCTCTGGTCGATCTTGGTGGAGGTGGCGGTCACGACGTCCGTGGTTCCCGGCGTGAACGGCGGGATGACCGTATCGGCGTTCTCCGACTTGGTGACCACGATCGAGGCGAGGCCGGTCTGGGCGTCACGCACGTTCACGAAGACCTGCGTGGGCGGCCCCTGGACGACCCGCAGCGGGCAGAGCGGCGCCGCGACGTCGAGCTGCTGGACGCGCAGGGCGACGACCTCCCAGAGCAGGGAGTTGGGGTTCTGGTCGACCGGCTCGGAGAAGGGCTGCACCGAGGTGATCCCGACGCCGGCCGGAATGGTGATGGGGTACTCGTTGCTGTCCCACTGGCCGCCCTGCGAGCCGTCGATGGTGTCGACCAGGCTGGCGTTGTTGCTGATGTCGATGCGGTCGGGGCGGTCGGAGGTGCCGTCGCCGGCGACGATCAGCAGCGAGGCGTTGCGGGCGCTGAGGTTGATGCCGTGGTCCAGGTGGGCCGCCGCGCAGGTCCGGGTGTCCCCCGGCACGGGGTCGGCGCCGTAGGCGAAGTCGAGGCCGTCCCACAGGATCACCCGGTAGGTGGCGGGATCGGCCGTGTTGGTGTAGGCCACGACCAGAGAGGCCCCGTCAAGGCGCCAGAGGTTGCTGGCGCCGTCGCCGTCGCCAAAGGCGAAGCTCTTCGAGCCCGTGCCGGCGGCGGCGACGATCGAGGTGACATCGGCGAAGTAGCCGATGTTGAGGATGGGGCCGCCGCCGGATTGCGGCTGCGACTCGGTGCCGATGATGGTGCCGTTGATCGGGGTGCCATTGAAGGTGATCTGCTGATCCTTGAAAGGCTCGGCCACGACCGGGCACACACCGCTACCCGGCGAGCTCTCGACACAGGGGCGCTCCCGGCCTGCCCAGTACAACAGGGCAAAGCGGACGGGGCCGCCAATGTTGACGGTCAGGTTCTGCGGGCTGCCCCCCCAGCCCATGAGACCCTTGCCGGCAGAGGTGAGAGTCAGACCTTTCTCCTGCAGGTCGATGAAGGGGGAAAGGGGTGTTGCGTTCGTTACGGCAGCAAGGCCCAGAAGGCCGATGGCTGCGATCAGAACCGCGAGTCTGCGATGCGAGTACATGGAAGTTTTCTCCTGTCCGGTTGATGTTCCGATCGACGGTTCAACAACAAACCTGGTTTCAACGCCCCGAGCAGTCAAGCGGAGGGAGAGCAGACAGAGGTGGCGGGTGTGACCTGGTAAAAAGCCGGCACCTCAACAGCTCCCCGCGCGCTTTCCTTTCCGCTGCAGGGGGCTTTTCGGCAGCCGGGCGATCTCCGGGGGGCGGAGACCCCTTGGCTTTGCGGCCCCGCCTCACGGCGGGTGTGCCCTGAATCCAAGCCACTTCTATGTAGATGCAAGCAGTGGACCAGGTTGGCGCCGTACGGCCGGTCCTGACGATTCCGTCTGATCTTCAACCGATTTCAGGCGGTGTTTTCATCGAGCGCTGCAGGCTTTTCAAGACATTGATCTTTCCCGATGTATCTTCGCCAACTCCGTTCCTACATACCTTTTCGGAGGTCAGAGCATGCCGGAGGGGACGACGGGGGCGAGATGGGGGGCGAGGCGGACGGCCCGGCGGAAGGCGGCGCGGGCCTCCTCGGTCTGCCCGGATTGGAGCAGGGCGCGGCCGATGTTGAGGTCGATCTCGGGACGGGGCTCCAGCGCCTCGGCCTGGCGGTAGGCGTCGAGGGCGGACTGCGGGCTGCCCAGGAGATAGAAGATGCTGCCGCGGGCGATCGGGATGCCGACTTCCAGCGGATCGAGCGCGGCGGCCTGCCGCAGGGCCTCCAGGTTGGCCGGCAGCAGGCCGCGCGGGGCCTGACCCGAAGACGCGGCCGCCATGGTGAGGACCTCGACCTGCCGCAGGGTGCGGCTGGCGGTCAGGCGGTCGCGCCAGCGGTCGGTCTGGCCGGCGAGGGCGAGGAGCACGGCGAGCGCCACCGGCCAGACCAGGATCCGGCCCGGGATTCCTCCGGTCTCCCCCTCCTCTTCTTCTTCGGCAGCCGCCTCGTCAGGGCGGCGGCACACCCAGGCCAGGAAGAGCAGAGCCGGGAAGGCTACCAGGGCGATGCGGAACGGGAACTGCGCCAGCGCCAGGACCAGCAGGGCGACCGCACCGCCCCAGGCGAAGGCGCGGTCACCGTCCTGACCGCCCTGACCGTCCTTGCCGCGCCGCGCCAGGGCGGTCCCCAGGGTCCACAGGGCCCAGCCCAGGGCGAGCAGCCCGGGGATCCCGAGGTCGGCGCCGACCTCCAGGATCTCGTTGTGGGCGTTGGCGAAGACCACCTGGTTCTGGCCGGGGAAGAAGGGCACGCCGCGGTCGAGCAGGGCGACCTTGGCGGGGATGAACTCGGGGCGGTAGGCACCCTGGCCGACGCCGGCCAGCGGGTGCTCGCGCAGCATCCAGACCGCCGTGTTCCAGCCGTCGAGGCGGCCGGTCAAGGCGGCGTTCAGATCGCCGCGCAGGGCCTGGCCCACCTTCTCGACGGCGCGCTGGCGCAGCGGCGGCACGGCCGCGACCAGCAGGACGGCGAGCCCGGCCGCCACCGCCAGGGCCGGCACGGTGCGCCGGCGCGGCAGGCGGAGCAGCCAGAAGACCAGGCTGCCGGCGACGACCGCCGCGAGCGCGGCCAGGGTCTGGGTGAGGGCGAGGGCGGCGAGGCTGACGGCGAGCGCCAGGCCGGCCGCGAGCCGCCGCCCGCCGGTGGGGCGGCGCGCCAGGACCCACTGCGCGATCAGCACCGGCAGGACCAGGTAGGCCCCGAGGTCCCCGGGGTTGCCGGCCAGCGAGGTGATGGCCAGGCGGGAGCCCGCCGCGAGGCTCTCGAAGGGCAGCACCGCGAGGCCGGAGAACTGCAGGATGCCGATCAGGCCGAGCGCCGCCGCCGGCAGCAGCAGGAGGCGCAGCAAGCCCTCCAGCCGCCGGGTGCCGAGGGCGAGGCTCCAGGCCACCAGGGCGGCGGCGCCGATCCAGAGGTCGGCGATGGCCGAGCGGGCGTGGAGCGGGTGGTCCGTGGTCCACAGGCTGACGGTGCCGACCAGCAGGAGCGGGAGGATCCCCCGCAGGGCGGTGGCGCGCCAGAGGTCGGCCGGGCGCACCCGGCCGGCGCCGCGCAGGAGCCAGCTCAGGAAGAAGACCGCGAGCAGGGCGAGCCAGCCGCTCGCCAGGAGCTTGGGGAGGCGGAACGCCTCCTTGGCGGCGACCGCCAGCACGAATGGGGGGAACAGGACGACGGCGGCGGTCGCGAAGCCGCCGAGGCGGCGGCCGAGAGGATCCCGGGCGGGGGCCGCGGGGGCGGTCCGAGCCGCGGGGGCATTCCGGGCCGCGGGCGCGGGGCCGGCGGACGGGCGGCGGGGCGGCTGGCGGCGGGCTCCCTTCACGGAGCGGGAGTATATAGAAGGCGCGGGCGGGGGAGGGGACGAAGAAAATGCCCGGTTCATCCGTCTTGAGCCGGTCCGGCGTCCGGGGTTTCAAACCCCGGACGCCGGCACCTCGCAACCTTTGCCGGGGAGGGCAGACGCCCTGTCCAGGATGCCGGAAGCCCTTGCCGGAGCCCCGGCAGTCTTCGCCGGAGCCCCGGAAGTCCGCCGGGACCCTCGGCAGCCTTCGCGAGAACCTCGGCAGTCTTCTCCCAGCAGGCGCCAGGAGCTGCCGGAGAGTCGGACGCCTTGTTTTGCATCACAAATCCTTTCGCGGGTGACTCGGCAGAATCTTCTCTGCAGCAGAGATCTGTTGCTTTGCATCAAAAAAGCTCTGCTCAGGAGCTGGCGAAGGTCACTTTGCAGCAGGGATGATCTTGCCCGGCAGCCGGCAAAGCTGCCCGGTCGCTCAGCAAAGGTGCTTTGCAACAAAACAAGCCTGCCGGGTACCCGGGTAGAGTTGCCCTGATGCAAACGAACGATGCTCTGCATCAGAAAAACTCTGCTCTGCCCTGGGACAGAGCCCTTTGATGCAAATGACGTTCGCCGGGTCTTCTGGACGAGGGCGCGGCGCCTGCAGCCTCAGCGGCGCAGATAGGTGGCGAGGCGGACCAGCAGGTCGAACGGGCGCGCGAGGCGCCGCGCCGTGTACCCGAGCGGGTGGCTCGGCGGGCCGTAGATCGTGTCGATCTGCCCGCGGGTGAGGAAGAGCGCGCCGAGCACCGAGCGGGCGAGCTTGCCGGGCAGCGAGTGGTCGGTGGGTTGGGCGCGGAACAGGCCGAGGCGGAGCGACGCCGCATAGCCCGGGTCGAGGCGGCCGGCCAGGATATGCCGCAGCAACACCGACTCCCCGGCCTCGGCGTCCCAGTCCACCGGATCCCAGCCGGCCGAAAGCGAGTCGCAGAGGCGGAAGACGGCGTCGGCCTCGCCGGGCGAAAGGTCGCGCGCCACCCAGCCGTAGGCCCGCCGGGCCAATCCCGGGCGAGCGCCCGGACCGGCGCAGCCGAGGTCGATCAGGTCCCCCACCATCTTGAGCAGCGAATAGGAGGCCGGCCAGTAGCCGTGCTGGCCGACACCGTGGACCAGCGCGTGGGCGGCGAGGGCCTCGCGCACCGGGATCGAGCAGCGGCCGGTCAGGCCGGGGAGCGGCGCCAGCAGGCCGTGGCGCTCCAGGGCCTCGGCCGTGGCCGAGCCGCGCCCGTCGAGACGCACGCCGAGCATCAGGCGGTGGACCTCGACGGCGCCGCCGTTGGGGTGCTCCAGGCCCGGGAGCTGGTGCTCCGAGCCGGGGTGGCCGGAGGTGCGGAAGCCGCGCGCCACCAGGGCGTTCTGCAGATCGCGCGCGCGCGCCGGCGGCACCAGCACGTCGACGTCGGCGGCGCCGCGCCCGCCGACCACCGGCAGGCCGGCGCCGTCGAGGGCGATGAATTTCAGGAAGACGAGGGGGATCTGGAGCGGCTCCGCCGCCTCGGCCACGTCGCGGGCGAGGCTCAGGAGGCGCATCCCCAGGGCGGTGGCGCCGAGCCGGTCGCGCTGGAAGGCGCCGCCGATCTCCACCCCCAGCTCGCCGGCCAGGCGCACCTGCCCCTGGCGGCTCGCGATGCGCGCCGAGACCTCGAAGCGGCGGGCCGCCGACAGGGCCTCGCGCGGCTCGACCGGCGACTCGGTTGACGGCTGGAACGGCGCCCCCGGCGGCCCGAAGGCGCGCAGCAGGACCCAGCGGATCTCGGGCGAGATCTCCAGGAGCGGAGGCCGGAAACGCAACGGATGGCTTTGCATCGAACTTGAGGAATAAGTATAACCCGGCCGGGCGCGATACCATATCCCCCAATGTCGGAAAGATCGCCGGAGAGACCGGAGCCCCCCTCCCCCGCCCGGGCGCGGGCGGTCCGCGCCGCCGTCGCCGCCGCCGCCCTCGCCCTCGCGGCTCTCGCCGCCGCCGAGCAGGCCGGACTGCACCGCGAGCAGCGCGAGCGGGCGGCCTGGCTGGAGCAGAGCGGCGTCGCCGTGCCGGCCGCCCTGCGCCGCGAGCCCGACGCCCAGCGGGTGCGCCTGCGCGCCGCCCGCGCCATGCTGGCGGCCGAGGTGGACCCGGCGCGGGCGGCCGCCGCCGAGCAGGCCGGGAGCGACGACCCCGCGGCCGGCGCCGAGCGCATGGCCGAGACCGCCCGCCTGGCCGCCCGGGTGCTGGCCGACCGCCCGGCCTCCTGGGACGCCGCCATGCTGCTCGGGGCCGGCACCTATCTCTCCTGGGCGCACGCCCACGACACCCACCTCTTCACCGCCGCGGCGCGCTGGGAGGAGCCGCTGCTCGCCTCCCTGCGGCTGGCGCCGTCGCGGCGCGAGCCGGCGCGCTTCCTCTCGGCCGCCTACCTGGAGGTCTGGCCGGCCCTCTCCCCGGCCCGCCGGGAGGCCGCCCGCACCCTGCTGTCCGAGACCTTCCGCAATCCGGACGACCTCGCGATGCTGATCGACCGCTGGATGGCGGCGGCGGCCGACCGCGAGGAGGTCTTCTCCCTCATCCCCGCGGAGCCGGAAGCCTGGGACCGGGTGCAGGACGCCCTGGCGCGGCGCCGCGACTGGCCGGGCTGGAGCGCCGCCCGGGCGCGCTGGGACGCGGCGCTCCTCGGCCGCCTGCGCCGCGACCTCGCCCAGGCCGAAGGGCGGTTGGCGGCGGGGGACGCGCGCGCCGCGCGCCAGCTCTTCCTGGCGGTGCTCGTCCGCGCCCGGCCAGACGAGCGCTACTTCCCCATCCTCAAGGCCGCCCTGGAGCGCTGTCCCCCCGGCCCGGTGGACGCCATCACCGCGCAACGCCTCGCGCCGCTCCTCTCCTGGGCGCTCGACCGCTGCCTCTTCGGCGACTGCGCCCTGCCGGCGCCGGCCCTGCGCCGCCTGGCCCTCTTCGCGCGCGACGACGAGCCGCTCGCCGAGGCGATGACCGCGCTGGTCGGCGGCGAAACCTCCAGGGCGGAGCTCCTCGAGCGCCGGTCCGGCTTGCCGCTGTGGAGCGAGGTCGCGGCCCCCTATCTGGTGCTCAAGACCCGGCTGCTCGCCGAGCGCGGGCTGACCGAGAAGGCGCGAGAGGCGGTGGCGCCGATCCACCGCTCCTGGGAGGATCACCCGCTGTACTGGCAGGCCCGCGTGGAGCTCGCCCGCGCCGAGGAAGACGGCCACGGCCTGGCGCTCGCCTCCTCCCGGCTCGCCGGCCTGGCGCGCGCCGAGTGGCCGGCCACGGCGTGGGACTGGCGGCAGGGGGACGCCCGCCTGGAGTTGCTGGCCGCTGGCGACTCCGGCCGGCTGGAGCTGGGGCTCGACGAGGTGCCGCCGGGCGGGGCGGTAGTGGAGGTGTGGGTGGACGGCCGCAGCCTGGGGCCGTTCTCAGTGACGCCGGCGGTGGCCACGACGTCGGCCGGCACCGGGCTTTTGACCCTGCCGTTGCGGCTCTCCCGCGGAGTCCACCTCTTTGAGCTGCGCGAGCTGGCGGGCGGGCGGGTGCTGCCGGGCGCCGTCCGCCTGCTCTGACCCCGTCACGGCGGCGGCCGGCCGGGTGCGGGCGGCGGCGGCCGCTCCCAGCACGAGGGCGAGCACCAGGGCGTTGGCGGGCAGCGTGAGCCCGAAGTCCACCATCTCATGCAACCCTGCGGCGACCAGGGCGCCGAACGCCGCCAGGGCGGCGGCGCGGTCCTCGGACCGGCTCCCCTGGCGCAGCACCTTCCACAGCCGGCGCACCAGCACGGCGAGGCCGGCCGCCACCAGCAGGCCGCCCAGCAGGCCGGCGGTGGCGAGCAGCTCCAGCGGATCGCTGTGGGCGTGCCACCAGGTGCCGGCGAGGCCGCGCGGCTGGACCAGCGGAAAGGCGTCGCGGAAGGTGCCGAGGCCGCTGCCGAAGAGCGGGAAGCGGCTCCACAGCTCCAGCGTCGCCTCCCAGGCCTGGCGGCGGGCGTCGAGGCTCACCTCGGACGAGGAGGTGGAGAGCAGCCGGCCGAGCCCCTGGCGCAGGCCGAGGAAGGCCACCAGCCCGAGGCCGGCGAGGGCGGCGGCGATCCCCAGGCCGGCCCGCAGCCAGCGCCGGCGCCGCCCCATCGAGAGGAACCCCTGGGCGACCACGGCGGCGAGCGCCGCCGCCAGGCCGGCCCGCGAGCCGGTGAAGGCGAGCACGGCGAACAGGGTGAGCCAGAGCAGCGCCGGCAGGGCGAGGAGCAGGACCCGGCGCTCCGGCCGCACCTCCTCGCCGACGCGGCGCGCCGCCCACCACCCCCAGGCGAACAGCAGGGCCAGGGCGATCTCCAGGAAGAGCGCGAGGTGGTTGGGGTTGACGAAGGTGCCGCGCAGGCGGGACGGGCTGCCGGCCACGGCGACGCCCCAGATCTCGTTCGAGCGCGCGAACCAGCCGCGCGTGCCGTAGAGGACCTGAAAGGCGGCGCCGGCCAGGACCGCGGCGCCGAGCCAGCGGCGGCGCTCGCGGCCGGAGCGCCCGGCGCCGAGCGCGGCGCCGACCAGCAGGCAGGCGGCGGCCGCCGCCCAGGTCAGCGCCGCCGAGCGCGAGGCGTCCGCGGCGAGGGTCAGGCGGAACGTCCCGGCCTCTCCCCCATCCTCGAGATCGACGCCGGTGCCGAGCGCCGCCGCCGCCTCCCACAGCCGGGCGTGCTCCGGCGAGACCAGCCGGACGGCAGCGGCGGGCCAGGGGAGCGCCTGGGCCAGCCCGAGGAGGGCGACGCCGCCGAGCGCCGCCGCGGCCACGGCGACCGGCCGCAGGCTCGCCAGGCGCTCGGCGGTGGCCTTCATCGCCACGGCGAGAGCCAGGAAGGCGAGGACCCGCAGGCCGGTCTCGGCCCAGGCCACGCTGCCGCCGAAGGCGAGCGGCGCCCCCAGGGTCAGAATCACCGCCAGCGCGGCCACGGCGGTCAGCCAGAGGTCGGATTGGCGTATCATGGCGCCACCCGAACGTGCGGATTCTGTTGCCTCCACGGCCTCCAAAGACCTCCGAGGGAGAGAGAGAAGATGCGACTCGCAGCCCGAGCCTGCTTCACCGGATTTCTGCTTTTGACGGCCAGCGTTGCGGTCGCCCAGTATACGCCTCCCGGCGGCCCGCGGGACCGCCCCACCTCGCGCCGGGACGCCCTCGAAAAAGAGATGGAGGGCACCCGGTTCCATCTCGGGCCGGTGCGCATCGCCCCCTGGATCGGTCTCAAGGACGTGGCGGTGGTGCGCACCGAGGATGAGACCGGCGCGGCCTCCGACGACCTCACCGCCACGGTCGGGGCGGGCCTGCGCGGCTACCTGCGCACCGGCCCCGCGGTGATCTGGACCGCCCAGGCCCTGCCCGAGTACGTCTGGTGGCGCGACGACACCGAGCGCCGCTCCCTGAACGGCCGCTATGGCGCCGCCCTGCACGGCTTCTGGAACCGCCTCGACCTGGAGATCGCCGCCAACCGCGACGAGTTGCAGCAGATCGTCAGCCCGGAGGTCCTCTCCCCGGCGACCGTGCGCATCGACCGCGGCGGGGCCGAGGCCGAGGTGCGCTGGACCGGCGCCCTGTCCACCTGGGTCTCGGTCCAGCAGAGCGAGCAGAACAGCCAGGTGGAGAGCGCCGACCCGCTGATCGAGACCCTCCGCCGGCTCGACCGCCGCGAGCAGACCGCGCGGGCCACCCTGCGCCTGCGGCGGCGCCAGAGCGTGATGGTGGGGGTCGGCGCCGAGCACTCGCAGGCCGAGTTCGCCTCGTCCTCCGGCCAGGCCGGCCTCGACCGTTCCAACTCGGGCATCTCGCCGGTCGTCGAGATGCGGGTCGAGCGCCCCGGCCTGTTCATCCAGGCCGAGGTCCTCGACCGGAAGCTGGAGGCCGAGAAGGGCTCCGAGTTCCTCGAATACAGCCGCGTCGTCGGCAACGGCTCCGTCGCCTTCAACGCCGGCGGCCGGCTGGAGACCTGGGTCTACGGCCAGCGCGGTCTCGCCTACACCCTGCTGCCGCAGTACGCCTACCTGGACGACGAGCGCCTCGGGGTCGCCCTGCGCCTCAAGATGGGCTGGCGCACCGCCGCCCGCATCTTCGCTGAAGGGGGGGGCAGCGACTACACCGTGCAGGTGCCGGGCACGCCGGAGCGCCAGGACGACTACCGATCCTATGGCGGCTCGCTGCAGTTCGAGCTCGGCCACACCGGCACCCTCATCCTCCAGGCGGTGCGGATCGAATTCGACTCCAATCTGCCGATCTATGACCGGACGTATAACTCCGTGGGGCTCACCGTCACCCTGGCCGGCCGCGATTGACGCTTCCTCGCTGGACGTCCAGCCCCCGCTTGGAGTAGGATAAAGTGGCAGTAACGCCCGGACAATGAAGAAGATAGCTGTCATCCTCGCCGTTCTTTCGGTCCTGTGTCCCTTCGCGCGCCCGGCCGGCGCCCAGCCCAGCCCCTCGCCGGCGGCCGGCGCCGGCTACCGCATCGGCCCGCGCGATCTCGTCAAGATCGAGGTCTACGACGTTCCCGAGCTGAACGTCGAGCGCCGCGTCTCGGAATCGGGCGCCATCAACCTCCCCCTGATCGGCGACGTCCCGGTGGGCGGCAAGACCGAGGAGCAGGTGACCCAGGACCTCAAGGACCTGCTGGGGTCGAAGTACCTGCAGCGCGCCTCGGTCGGCGTCAAGGTCCTGGAGTTCCGCGCCCGCCCCATCGCCGTGCTCGGCGCGGTCAAGCAGCCGGGCAACCTCGCCTTCTCGGGGCGCTGGTCGCTGCTCGAGGCGCTGACCGCGGCGGGCGGCCTGGCCGAGAACCACGGCAATGTCATCTACATCCTGCGGCGGGCCGACAACGGCCTGTCCGACCAGATCGCCGTCAACGTCGACGAGCTGATGGTGCGCGCCGACCCGCTGGTCAACGTGCCGATCTTCGCCAACGACCTGATCAACGTGCCGGCCACGGTCGAGGTGACCGTCTACTGCCTGGGGCAGGTGGGCCAGCCGGGCGCCCTCACCTTCAAGAGCACCGAGCGGATCACCCTGCTCGCCGCCATCGCCCGGGCGGGCGGCCTGACCGACCGGGCGTCGTCCCGGATCCTGATCAAGCGCGCCACGCCGCCGGCCGGCACCGGCGGCCGGGCCGCCCCCGAGCTCACGGTCGATTACAAGCGCATCCTCGCCAGCAAGGACCCCGACGTCGTGCTCCAGGAAGGAGACGTCGTGGTGGTCAAGGAGTCCTTCTTTTGAGACCCTTTCCTACCGTTCCGCAGCCGGGCGAGCAGGGCGGCCTGCCGCCCGAGCCGGAGTTCGAGCTCAATCTCGGCGAGTACATCGGCCTGGTCCGGCGGCACTGGAAGCTGATCGCCGTCCTCTGCGTGCTCTCCATGGGCGCCGGCGTCCTGCACTACTCGATCACGCCCAAGGCCTTCCTGGCGACCGCCACCCTGCAGATCGAGCGGCGCGGCCTGTCGCCGGTGCTCGGAAACTCCAACCCCTGGCTGGAGAACTACTGGAACCTGGAGTTCTACCCCACCCAGTATGAGCTGCTGAAGAGCCGCGGCCTGGCCGAGCGGGTGGTCAAGCACCTCGACCTGATGAACGACCCGGCCTTCAACCCCGGCGCCGCCTCGGTGGAAGCGGCCCGCAACTCCGCGCCGGACACCGGCAAGGGGGAGGCCGCCCCCACCGCCGCCGAGGACGAGGCGGTGCTCGGCCAGCTCGCCGAGCGCCTGCGCGGCGGCCTCGCGGTCGAGCCGGTGCGCAACACCCAGCTCGTGCTGATCTCCTACCGCTCCGACAAGCCGGACTTCGCGGCCAAGGCCGCCAACGGCTTTGCCGAGGCCTTCATCGACATGGGGGTCGAGAGCCGCTTCTCGAACGCCGGCAAGGCGTCGTCCTTCCTCGGCTCGCAGATCGAGGCCCTGAAACAGGAGATCGACGACAAGGAGAAGAAGCTGCAGGCGTTCAGCCGCCGCCGGGACATCGTCACCCTCGATCCCAGCGCCAACGTCACCCTGCAGCGCCTGGAGGCCTTGAACGCCAGCTATATCGAGTCCAAGCGGGCGCGCATCCAGAAGGAGTCCGAATACCGCGAGATCCTCACCGCGCCGCGCGAGACCGTGGCCGACACCCTGTCCGAAGGGGTGGTGAGCAACCTGCGCGCCGACCAGCTCCGCCTGGAACGGGACTACGAGACCAAGCTGAAGACCTACAAGCCGGACTGGCCGGCCATGGTCGAGCTCAAGACCCAGATCGAGAAGGGGCAGCAGCACCTCGACGGGGTGATCGAGGAGATGGTGACCACCGCCCAGAAGGGTGCCAACGCCTCCTACCTGACCGCCCTGCGGCAGGAGCAGAGCCTGGCGTCCGAGCTCGAGAAGCTCAAGGGCGAGGCGATGGACCAGAGCTCCGACGCGGTCGAGTACACCAACCTGCAGACCGAGATCAAGACGCGGCGCGGGCTCCTCGACGAGCTGCTGCGCAGCCAGTCCGAGACCGAGGTCACGGCGCGCCTGCAGGACACCCGCGACTCGAACGTCCACATCATCGACCACGCCCTGATGCCCGGCGGGCCGTTCTACCCGTCGCTGCGCAAGGACGCGACCACCGGCCTGCTGATCGGCCTTCTGCTGAGCGCCGCCCTGATCCTGGTGATCGAGTTCCTCGACCGCACGATCAAGACCCCGGAAGAGGTAGAGCGGCGGCTCGGCCTGTCCACCCTGGCGGTCATCCCCGACCTCTCCGATTCAGGCCGCGGCGGCTACGGCTATTTCAACCGCTACGGCGGCTACGGCGGTTATGGCTATGGGGCCGAGGAGCCCGCCGCCCCCCGGGTGCGGCCTGGCAAGAAGAAGGCCAAGGGGGCGGCGCAGAGCTGGCTGGAGAAGAAGAAGGGGAGCCCCGACGGGTCGCAGATCGAGCTGGTCCCCCACGAGAAGCCGCGCACGCCGGTGTCGGAGGCCTACCGGGCCCTGCGCACCGCCCTGCTCCTCTCCTCCGCCAACGAGCTGCGGGTGATCGCCGTCACCTCGGCGGAGGCGGGCGAGGGCAAGACGACGACCTCGACCAACCTCGCCGTGGTCATGGCCCAGCTCGGCCGCCGCGTGCTGATCGTCGACAGCGACCTGCGCAAGCCGCGGCTCCACCAGGTCTTCCGGGTCTCCAACCGGCTCGGCCTGGTGACCTGGCTGACCTCGGGCGGCGACCCCGACGGGGTCTTCCTGCCGACCGAGGTGCCGAACCTCTGGCTCACCCCCTCGGGGCCGATCCCCCCGAACCCGTCCGAGTTGCTGGCCTCCGAGCGCATGCGGGAGTGGCTGCGCATGGTGCGCTCGCGCTTCGACGTGGTGATCGTCGACACCCCGCCGGCCCTGGCGGTCACCGACGCCACCATCCTCGGCGTGGTGGCCGACGGCGTCGTCCTCACCCTGCGCGCCGGCAAGGTGACGCGGGAAGAGGCCCGGCTCTGCCGCGACCGGCTGCGCTACGCGGGCATCAAGATCCTCGGCGTGGTGCTCAACCGCCACCGCGACTCGCCGGCCGGACGGACGCGGCGCTATCGTTATTACGAGGCCTACGGCGCCGAGGAGCCCGAGACCCGGGCCGGCTCCGCCGCCTGATGCCGCCGCCAGGACCGACGAAACCGACGAGACGGCCCGCGATGATCGATTTGCACAGCCATATCCTGCCCGGGATCGACGACGGTGCCCGGAGCCTGCAGGAGTCTGTCGAGATGTGCCGCCTCGCCGCGGCCGAGGGGTGCACCGCGATGGTCGCCACCCCCCACCAGCGGCGGGGGATCTGGTGGAACTCCGACCTCGCCCAGCTCGCCGCCCTGCGGACGCAGCTCCAGCGGGCCCTGGGCTCGACTCTTCAGGTGCATCCCGGCGGCGAGATCCACGTCGACTCCCAGCTCCTCGCCGAGATCGAGCAGCTCCCGGACGAGGCCGGCATCCTCCCCCTGGCCGGCTCGCGCTACCTGCTGATCGAATTCGACTCGTCCGGCAACCGCCGCGACGCCGCCGAGCTGATCCACGAGCTGGTGGTGAGCGGCTGGCGCCCGATCCTCGCCCACCCGGAGTTCATCCCCTGGCTGGCGGCCGATTTCGCGCTGCTCGACGAGCTGGTCGGCCTCGGCGCCACCAGCCAGGTCACCGCCATGAGCGTGACCGGCGATTTCGGACGGCAGCCGCAGCAGATCACCCACGGTCTGATCGACGCCGGCCTGGTCCACTTCATCGCCAGCGACTGCCACGGCCCGCGCCGCCGCCCCCCCGGCCTCAAGCGCGCCTACCAGACAGTGGCCGCGCGCTGGGGCGAGGAGGCCGCCCGCCTCTTCCTGATCGAAGGGCCCCAGGCGGTGATCGAGGATCGCCCCCTGGCCTCTCTCCAGTCCGCCCCCGCGCCCGAATCTCCTGCCGAGGAGGCCGCCGCAGGGACCGTGGGGGATATCGCCGGCCCGACGGAGGCGGTGTGAAGCCATGAGCGCTCCGAGGTCCCTTGCGAAGATCCTGGCTCCGGCCGTCCTGACTGCCCTCATCGGCCTGCCGGGGGCGGCTCCCCTGCGGGCGGCCGATCCCTTCTATTCGGGCCTCCTGCGCGAGGGGATCCACGACTACGACAGCGCCGACTACGCGGCCGCCGCGCGCCACCTGCGCCTCGCCTGCTTCGGCATGCTCGACGAGCCCGAGCCGCTGGTCGATTGCCTGGCGCGGCTCGCGTTGTCTCAGGACAAGGGGGGCGATCCGGAGGGGTTCCGCGAGACCTTCCGCCGCATCGTCGAGGTGGAGGAGCGCTTCGGCTCCTACACCCGGGCGCAGCTCCCGGCCGCGCTCAAGACCACCTTCGAGCAGCGCGCCGCCGTCCTGGTCCCGGCCTCCACCCTGTCGGCGGTGCCGGCCTTCCAGGCCCTGGTCCGCAAGCCGGGGCCGGGCAAACCGGTCCCGGGGGATGGGAAGCCGGCCGCCCCCGCCCAGACTCGCGCCGAAACGAAATCGGATCCGAAGTCGGATCCGAAACCCGCCCCCGCCACCTCGAAGCCGGCGGCGGGCACCCCGGCCAGGCCTGCCGCGGCCACCCCGGCGCCGGCCCCGGCGCAGCCCGCTCCCGCGAGCGCCCCGGCGCCGAAACCGCTGGCCGACGCCGACAAGCAGAAGATGGCCGAGGCCCGCCGGCTGCTCGGCAACGAGGGCAAGATCAGCGAGCTGCGCCAGGCTTTCGAGGCCGCCCGGCAGGTGGCCGACGCGCACCCCGATTCGGCCGAGGCGCAGCACCTGGCGGCGGAAGCGGCCTACCGGATCTCGCGCTGGAGCGACTCGGCGTCCTACTTCAAGCGCGGCGGCGAGCCCGGCGCCGATCAGCCGGAGCTCCTGTTCTACATGGCGGTGGCGCTCTACGAGTCGGGGGACCGGCCGAACGCCGCCAGCGTCCTGCGGCGCTGCCTCCCGAACCTCCAGCGCACCTCGTACGTGGATGGCTATGCGCGCAAAATCCTGGGGGAAACGGGGGCGCCTTGAGCGGTCCCGGGTCTCTCGACTATACTCGGAAGCAGAGTCTGTTCGATTCATGACGGGGATCCCCTCCGGATCCCACCAAAGGTCCAAGCCATGAGAGCAAGTCTCCTGATGATCCTCGGCCTGACCCTCGCCTCCGCGGCGGCCTCCGCTCAGACCGTCACCGTCGAGCCTCCGGCCTGCGTGCCGCGCGAGCAGAACGGTCTCATCAAGGCCTCCTCCACCGGCACGCCGGGCCAGTCCCCGCGCCTCTACTTCCGCTGGGAGGACTACGAGAACTTCTACTGGGTCGCCATGGAGCCGGAGCCGGGCGGCCGCTTCTGGGCGATCCCGCCGAAGCCGGAGAAGCGCAACGAGGAGATCGAGTACTACGCCGCCCTGGTCGATTCGGCCGGGAAGGTGGTCACCCGCTCCGAGACCCGCAAGACCCCGGTGCGCGGCGACTGCGACGTCCGCCTCAACACCAAGGAGCGCGGCGTGGCCGAAAACCTGACTATCGGTGAGACCGCGGCGGACCAGCAGGGCAAGCGCGTCATGGGCTTCCTCTGCGACGGCGTGGTGACCCGCATCAACCACGAGGGGATCCGCCGCGCCGACGACGTCTGCCGCGCCTGCGTGATCGCCTTCTGGCCCAAGGTCGTGGTGCCGGTGGCCGCCGCCGGGATCGTCGGCGTCATCGTCACCGACGAAGGAACGCCGGTCTCCCCCTCCCGCCCGGATCGTTAATCCCCTCTTCCGGCACTCTCTCTTAGGAGCGCGGTCGGCGGCGAAAGCCGGCGGCCGCCGGACTGCCGCGGGCCTTTGCCCGCGGTGGCCTCGATCTTGAATGCCCGACTGGGCGCTGTTGTCTCACCGTCTCTTCTACCCTGAGATCGACTAGGAGCACCGATGACTCATAATGTTTCTGCGTTTCCGACCCCCGGGGACCGCCCCGGCGAGGGATCCTCCAGCCACCTGATCGAGCCGCACGGCGGCGAGCTGGTGGACCTGATGGCCAGCCCGGAGCGATCGGCCGAGCTCAAGGCCGCCTCCCGGGAGTGGCCCTCCTGGGACATGACCGCGCGCCAGCTCTGCGACCTGGAGCTGCTGCTCAACGGCGCCTTCTCTCCCCTTACCGGGTTCATGGGCAAGGCCGACCACGACGCGGTCTGCGACACCCTGCATCTCGCCGACGGCACCCTGTGGCCGATCCCCATCACCCTCGACCTGCCGGAAAACGTGGCCCGCGGCCTCCAGCCGGGGCGCAGCGCCATCGCCCTGCGCGACCCCGAAGGGGTGATGCTCGCCGCCCTCCATGTCGAGGAGGTCTGGCAGCCCGACCTCAAGGAGGCGGCGGAGAAGATCTTCGGGACGACCGACCTGCTCCATCCCGGCGTCTCCTACATGCTCCAGAAGACCCATCCGTTCGCGGTCGGCGGCCGCCTGGAGGGGTTGCAGCTCCCGATCCACTATGACTTCCGGCCGCTGCGGCACACGCCGGCCGAGATGCGTGCCGAGCTGGCGCGCGAGGGGTGGCGGCGGGTCGTCGCCTTCCAGACCCGCAACCCCATGCACCGGGCGCACTGCGAGCTGACCCTGCGGGCCGCCAAGGAGGCGCAGGCGAACCTGCTCATCCACCCCACGGTCGGCATGACCAAGCCGGGGGACCTCGATCACTACACCCGGGTGCGCTGCTACCAGGCGGTCCTCGGGCGCTTCCCCCAGCACACGGCCAAGCTGTCGCTGCTCGGTCTCGCCATGCGCATGGGCGGCCCGCGCGAGGCCATGCTCCACGCCCTGATCCGCAAGAACTACGGCTGCACCCACTTCATCGTGGGCCGCGACCACGCCGGGCCGGGCAACGATTCGCAGGGCAAGCCGTTCTACGGCCCCTACGACGCCCAGGAGCTGCTCAAGAAGCACGAGGATGAGCTGGGCGTGAAGATGGTGCCGTTCCAGATGGTCTCCTACGTCGAGGAGCTCGACACCTACCTGCCGCAGGACGAGATCCCGGCCGGCGCCCGGACCCTCGACCTGTCGGGCACCGAGCTGCGGCGCCGGCTGACCGAGGGGCGGGAGATCCCGGCCTGGTTCACCTTCCCGGAGGTGGCCGACGAGCTGCGGCGCACCCATCCGCCGCGCCACCAGCAGGGTTTCAGCCTCTTCATGTCCGGCCTCTCCGGGGCCGGCAAGTCGACCATCGCCAACGTGCTCATGGTCAAGTTCCTGGAGATGGGAGGCCGGCCGGTGACGCTGCTCGACGGCGACATCGTGCGCAAGAACCTCTCGTCGGAGCTCAACTTCTCCAAGGAGCACCGCGACATCAACATCCGCCGCATCGGCTACGTGGCCTCGGAGATCACCAAGAACGGCGGCATCGCGATCTGCGCCCCGATCGCGCCCTACGACAACGTCCGCAAGGAAGTGCGGGCGATGATCGAGCCGGTGGGCGGCTTCGTGCTGGTGCACATCGCCACTCCGCTCGAGGTCTGCGAGGAGCGCGACCGCAAGGGCCTCTACGCCAAGGCGCGCGCCGGCATCGTCAAGGAGTTCACCGGCATCTCGGACCCCTACGAAACCCCGGAGGACGCCGAGCTGGTGATCGACACGTCGGCCTTCTCGCCCGAGGAGGCGGCGCAGGAGATCCTGCTCTTCCTGGAGCGCGAGGGGTACGTCGGACCCACCCTCACGGCGCAGTGATCGGGGCGTCCTGATGGGATACGAGGCCGAGTTGGAGCGGATCGGGGAGGCCCTGAAGCAGGCCGCGGCCGTGCTGCGGGGCTTCTCCTCGGGGGATATCGAGGCGCGCTTCAAGCGCGGCGACGACCCGGTGACCGAGGCGGACACCCAGGTGGACGCGTTGCTGCGCCGCCTGTTGCCGCGGGAGGGGGAGGGGTGGCTGTCCGAGGAGACCGAGGACGACCTCTCCCGCCTGGAGCGGCGGCGCGTCTGGGTGGTGGACCCGCTCGACGGCACCCGGGAGTTCGTGCAGGGGATCCCGGAGTGGTGCGTCTCGGTGGGGCTGGTCGAGGACGGCGAGCCGGTGGCGGGGGGGATCTGCAACCCCGTCACCGGGGAGACGGTGGTGGGTGCCCGCGGCCACGGCGTGACGCTCAACGGCGCCCCGGCCCGGGTAACCGAACGCACGAGCCTCGCCGGGGCCCGGGTGCTGGCGAGCCGGAGCGAGGTGACGCGCGGGGATTGGGAGGGGTACCGCCCGGGGTCCTTCGAGATGCAGCCGATGGGCTCGGTCGCCTACAAGCTGGGCCTGGTCGCCGCCGGCCTCGCCGACGCCACCTGGACGCTCACCCCCAAGCACGAGTGGGACGTGGCGGCCGGCGTGGCCCTGGTGCTCGCCGCGGGCGGGAAGGTGGTGGCGGGAGGTCCCGGCGAGGAGCGCTTCAACCGCAGAAAGCCCAAGCTCTCCAGCCTGATCGCGACCAGCCCGGCTCTGCTCCCGGCGGTCGAGGCGGAAATCGCGGCGCGGGGGTAGGTGTCGGCCGAAAGTGGCGCAAAGCCTCGGGACTTGAAATCAAGTACCTAGGCTTTCCCAGCCAACGAGCCGAACACGGCAGCCGGTCTCGGGACTTGAAACCAGGTACCGAGGCTTTCCCGCGAGATCAGCCGAACGCGGCGCAAAGTCTCGGGACCTGGAATCAAGTACCGAGACTTTCCCAGCCAACGAGCCGAACACGGCAGCCGGTCTCGGGACTTGAAACCAGGTACCGAGACTTTCCCGCGAGACGAGCTGAACACGGCGCAAAGTCTCGGTACCTGGAATCAAGTACCGAGACTTTCCCAGCCAATGAGCCGAACACGGCAGCCGGTCTCGGGACTTGAAATCAGGTACCGAGACTTTCCCGCGAGACGAGCTGCACACGGCGCAAAGTCTCGGGACCTGGAATCAAGTACCGCGACTTTCCGAGCCAACGAGCCGAACGCGCCAACGGGTCTCGGGACTTGGAATCAGGTACCGAGAAGTAGCCCCCACCGACGGGGCCGCCCCCCGAGAGATCCAACCGGAGCTTCTTCTCGCTGGGAGCGCCGGCATCTTGCCGGCATTTGGAATCAATTGCCGGCTGGAAGCCGGCGCTCCCAGTGCCGTTGTTGTGCCACCCGGACTGGCTTGGGCTCGCCGCGCCTTCCGGACCCACACCCAGGAGCTACTCCTCGCAGCTTCGCGACAAAGGCCCGGGTGTTAAACTGCCTCCAGGAGAGATCACCCTTGCGCGACAGCACTCTGACCGAGCACCTCGATTTTCTTCTGCGGCTTGAAGGGCAGGACGAGGCCACTCTGCTCGCGAAAGCCCTCCGAACCGGTATCGAGACCCTTTATCGCGAAGCTCTCGTCGAGGCCTACCTGCGCGGGGAGACGCCTCGGGAAGCCGTGCTGAACGAGCTGGGCTCTGATGCTCTGGATGAGATCGAATTCCAGCGCGACGCCTTGCGGCGCGACTTCGAGTGGGGCTTGCAAGGTGCCTGAGTCGATCAGCGACACAGGCCCCATCCTTCACCTCTCTGAAATCGACCGGCTCACCGCTCTGGCGACTGTCCAGCCCCTCGTGGTGCCGGACCGGGTCGAAGGCGAGCTGAGTGCCCGCGGGATCGATCAACCCTCTCTTTCGGCAACCGGAATAGCGGTCCGGGTCGTACCGGTCGAGGCGCCTCTCTGGGAGCGCGCTCTCGCCGAGGCACGACCCTACCGAATCCAGCCCGCAGATGCGCAGATCTTCGTGCTCGCCGCATCGAACGATTTCAGCAGCCTGGTCCTGACGGACGATCTCGCTCTCCGGCGACTGCTCGAAGGCCACGGTGTCATCGTCGCAGGCAGCTTCGGGATTCTGGTTCGCGCCTATTCCTCGAGGCTGCTTCAGCGAGACGAGTTGGAAGCGGCCGTCGAGGCGCTTTTTCATCGAAGCAGCCTCCACCTGAGCCGAGCCTTCCGAATCTACATTCAGGATCTCCTCAATAAACTGCCTTGAACAGCCCGATCTCGGCGTCTTTCCTCCTTTCTGCACAGTCTGTTGTACAATCCCC
>DATAHG010000280.1:0-8224 GCA_036263295.1 Thermoanaerobaculia bacterium
TCCTTGTTGGAGAGCTGGCGAATGATGTCCATGGAATCGATCTGGAGCCCGAAGACCAGGATCGCGGCGACCCCGGCCGTGGCCCACCGGCTGTGCATCTTGAAGCGCTCGCTGGTGCGGTCCATGACCGTGTCGAACCAGGCTTGAACCTCGGCGCTCAACTTGTCGGTCTGCGCCGCGACCCGGCTGATCGCGTTCTGGACGGCAGCGGCCTGCTCCGGCAGCAACTCGGGAAGAGCCGTGGCGGCGGCCTGGATTTGCGCGACCTGCTGGGCCGAGAGGCCGGTTGCCGGATCCTGGAGCACCGCCGCTAGCGCCGCCTTGGCTTCTTCCTTCAGCGGCTTACCGCTTTGCGGACCGCGGCCGCTGGCCAGGTCTCGAAGGAGGCGGACCAGCTCCTCCTGGCGGATCGCCAGAGCCCGGGCCCTCGTCATGTGGCTGACCGCCGGATGGCGCAGGACGGATTCCGCGATGTCGCGGGCGTGCTGCTCCAGTCTGGGGTCCACCTGACTGAGCAGGCGCTCGACGCCCCAGAGGAGATTGCGGCCCCGCCGCATCGTGACCAGCAGGGCCATCTGGACGATCGTGGTGATCAGCAGGCTGAGCAGGAGCATGACCACGGCAAAGGCGATGACGGTATCCAGGCGTTCCAGGAACATACTCAATCCCTCCTAAAAGGATGAGACGGACAACCGGACCGGCTTTCCGGTCCCCTTCCCAGCTTTTTCCGTGACCTTCTCTATACAGTTGCCGCAGACCCCGGTCCGCCTGACAAGCCCTGCCCGCCGGCCGGCTTTGAAACCGAATCCGGGGGAGGGCGTAAGAAATCCTCATGAGCCGCGTTCCTAAGGATGGAGAAGAAAGGAGGGAGGAGGCGATGCAAGCCGCCGCCTACGAACCACAAACCTGGACCCATCCCCCCGGAGCGCATCTTGAAGCGATCTTCCGGGAGCATTCAGGGGCCGTCTACCGCGCCGCCTACCGGATCACCGGCAATGGCATGGACGCGGAGGACGTGCTTCAGACGGTCTTCGCCCGGCTTTTGAACCGGACCGAGCCGCTCGACCTGTCCGAAGGCGCCGCGGGCTATCTGCACCGCGCCGCCGTCAACGCCGCCCTCGATCTCATGCGGGCCCGCAAGCGGGCTCAGGCCGTCGGCCTCGAAGATGCCGAGCATCTCGCCGAGGACGCCGCCCAGGGGCCGGACCGCCGCAGCCACAGCCGCCAGCTCGCCACGCACCTGCGTGGAGCGCTCACCCGGCTGTCGCCCCGGCAGGCCGAAGTCTTCACCCTGCGCTATCTCGAAGGGCTGAGCAATCTGGAGATCTCCCGGAGCCTCGGCAGCTCCCAGACCGCCATTGCCGTGATCCTGCACCGCGCGCGTCACCGGCTTCAGAAAGAGCTGGGATCGCTTCAAGGAGAACTGTCATGAGCCTGTTCAATCGTAACGATGAATCCCGCCTGGACGACGCGGTCGCCCAGGCCGCCAACGAGCCTCTCGATCCGGCCGAGGTGGAAGCCGCGACCGCCCGCGTCTGGCAGCGCCTGTCGCAGGGCGTGCCGGTGGCGACGATCGCGGCGGACACCGCCGCTTCCGCCATCCATGCCGTGGAAGGGCCCGCCGCGACCGCCGGGGCTCTGAGCAACTGCGCCGATTTCCAGTCCCTCATCCCGGCCTATCTGCGGGGTGAGCTGGCGCCGGCCCGCGCCCTCCTGCTCGAAGACCATGCCCGTGGCTGCGTGCCGTGCCGCCGGGCCCTGCGCGAAGCGCGCGACGGCAAGGCCGCGCCGGTCCGTCCGGCCGAGTCGAAGATCGCCGTGCGCAGCCGCCGCGCGGTGTGGGGCAGCCTCGCCGCCATGCTGCTGCTGGCGGTCGGCGCCGGTTCCTTCTATACCCTGCAGGACTTCCTGGTGAGCGGCGACCGCATGGCCCGGGTCGAGAACGTCGAGGGCAACCTCTTCCTGCTCGACGGCCAGAATCTCCGCCCGCTCGAAGCCGGCGACCGGCTCGACGAGGGGCAGCTCGTGCGCACCGCCAAGGCCTCCCACGCCATGCTGAAGATGACCGACGGCTCGCTGATCGAGATGAACGAGCGCGCCGGCCTGGAGCTCGACGCGGCGCGCGAGGGCAACACCATCCGCCTCGAAGGCGGCCAGGTGATCGTCCACGCCGCCAAGCAGCGCCAGCGGCATCTGTATGTCGCGACCCATGACGCGCTGGTGTCGGTCACCGGCACGATCTTCTCGGTCAACAACGGCACCAAGGGCACCCGCGTCTCGGTAGTCGAGGGCGAGGTCCGCGTCAAGCAGGCCCGCCGCGACTCGATCCTCCACCCGGGCGACCAGGTGACCACCCACGCCAGCGTCGCGGCGGTGCCGATCCGGCGCGAGATCGCCTGGAGCGAGAACAAGGCCGAATACGACCAGCTCCTCGCCGAGCTGACCGCCCTCGGCCGCGACATCGACGCCCAGGTCGAGCGTCCGGGCCTGCGCACCTCGACCCGCCTGCTCGACGCGATGCCGGCCGGCACCACGGTCTATATCGCGCTGCCCAACCTGACGAAGAGCCTGGCGGAGACGCACCGCATTCTCGACGAGCGGATCGACACCAACCCGCTGCTCCGGCAGTGGTGGAGCGACACGCTCGGCTCGGGCAAGAACGAGGACGAGCTGCGCAAGATGATCGCCCGCCTCGGCGACCTCGGCCGCAATCTCGGCGACGAGATCGCGATCGGCATGGTCACCACGCAGGATGTGGAGGGCCACGACGGCATGCCGGTGCTTCTCGCCGAGGTGACCAACGCGGCGGCCTTCCGCGCCACCCTGGAGCAGGAGATCGCCAACGCCGGCAGCCATGGGAACGGGAACGGCCACGGTAATGGGAACGGCAACGACAACCTCGCCCAGCATGTGGTGATCGTGGACAACCCGGCGGCCGTGCCCCCGGCGACCGGCAACGGCCACGATCGCATGCTCCTCTGGGTGGGCCAGAACGTCTTCGTCGCGACCCCGTCCCCGGCGCTCCTGGCGCAGGTGGCGGCGAGCTACGAGAGCACCGCGGCCAGCCCGTTCGCCTCGACCGGCTTCCACGACCGCATCGCGGAGTCCTACCGCGACGGCGCCGGCTGGCTGTTCGCGGCCGACCTCCATACCCTCGTCCAGGAGGGGCATGACGAGCCCTCTTCGCAGGCGACCGCGGAGAAGCTCGGTATCCTCGACCTCGACCACTTCCTCATCGACCGCCGGGAGATCGACGGCAAGGTCGATACCCGCGCCGCCCTGACGTTCGACCAGCCGCGCCGCGGTATCGCTTCCTGGCTGGCGGCGCCGTCCTCGATGCAGAGCCTGCGGTTCTTCTCGCCGGACGCAAACCTGGTGGCCTCATTCGTCGTAAAGAACCCTGTGAGCATCATCGACGACCTCCTGACGATGGACCCCAACTTCGCGACCGAGCTGGCCAAGCTCCAGACCGAGCAGGGGATCGACGTGCGCAACGACCTCGCGGCCCCGATGGGCGGGGAGTTCGCCTTCGGCGTCGATGGTCCGCTGGTGCCCACGCCGTCCTGGAAGCTGGTGGCCGAGGTCTACGACCCGGCGCGCCTGCAGGCCACCCTGGAGCGCCTGGTGCAGCGGGTCGACGGCGAGCTGCAGCGCGAAAACAAAGGGCACGCCGACATTCAGGAGCAGACCGCCGGCGGCCGGACCTACTACACCGTGAGCCTGGCGGGGGTAGAGTCGGGCAAGACGGTCTCCTTCCACTACACGTTCGAAGAGGGCTTCCTGCTGGCCGCGCCCAGCCGCGCCCTGCTCGACCGGGCGATCCAGCAGCGCGACTCGGGCGTGACGCTGGCCGCCTCGGCCAAGATGCGCGATCTGCTGGGTCCGGACGGGCAGGTCAACGTCTCGGCCCTGGTCTACCAGAACCTGGCGCCGGTGCTGAAATCGGCCGGCCGGGTCCTGCCGGGGGCCGCTGACAGCAAGCCGGGCTCGGCGTTGCGGGCGATCATCGGTCACGGCCCGACGGTGGCCTACGCCTACGGCTACGCCGACCGCATCCAGTTCGGCACCAGCAGCGAGAGCCCGCTGGGGCTCAACCTGGAGACGCTGGCGAGCTTCGGCGGGTTCATGGGCCTGGTCGGAGAGGCTCACGACGAGGCGGCCGCGGCGCAGGGACAGGCCCAGGCCCGCTGATTTCCGCCGACACCACACTCTGAGCAAGGAAAAGGAGCAGCGCAATGTCGAACCCGATCCAGACCGCAACGGCGACCCCCCCGGTCCTGGACCTCCAGGGCCTGGAGGTGAAGCTGGGCGGCCGGCCGATCCTCAAGGGGTTGACCGCCTCGCTGTCCGGCCGTTGCATCGGCCTCCTGGGGCCGAACGGAGCGGGCAAGACGACGCTGCTCCATACCTTGCTCGGCTTCTACAAACCGCACGCCGGAACGGCCCGCATCTTCGGGCGCGACATCCGCACGGAGCTGCGGGCCATCCGGTCCTTCATGGGTTACATGCCGGAGAACGACGCGTTCCTCGCTCATCTGAGCGGGGTGCGCTTCGTCCGCATGATGGCCGAGCTGTCCGGCCTGCCGACCGAGCAGGCGACCGAGCGAGCCCACGAGTCGCTTTTCTATGTGGGCCTCGGCGAGGCGCGCTACCGGCCGGTGGGCTCCTATTCGCTGGGCATGAAGCAGCTCGTCAAGCTCGCCCAGGCTCTCGCCCACGGGCCCAAGCTTTTGTTTTTAGACGAGCCGACCAATGGGCTCGATCCACCGGCGCGCCAGCGGATGTTGGAGCTGATCCAGGACATCCGCGACAACGGCGAGGTGCAGGTGATCCTGTCGTCCCACCTGCTGCGCGACGTGGACGAATGCTGCGACGAGGTGCTGGTTCTGAAGGATGGCCAGATCGCGACCTACACCAACCTCGAAGAGGAGCGCCGGGCCAACCGCAAGTTCCTGGAGCTGGAGATCCGGGCGGAGCAGGAAGGGGAAGAGGGAGGCTTCGCCGCGGCGGTCCAGGGTCTCGGCTGCGAGCTGGCAGCCAGCAGCCGCCAGCGCTACAAGCTGGTCCTGCCGGAGGGGGTCGAGATCCGCGATCTCTATCGGCTGGCGTCGGAGCGGCAGGTACAGATCCGCCGCCTCGACTACAAGCGCGATTCGCTCGAAGACATCTTCTTGAAGGCAATGGAGGGCGGCGATCATGGCCGTGTATGAACAGACGTACCGGCGATATCAGGGGGCGTTGACCCCGACGTGGTCGCGCTTCCTGATCCTGCCGCGCTATTCGTTCCAGGAGGTCTTCAAGAGCCGGATCTTCCTGGCGTTTTTCCTGGTCTGCTTCCTGGCGCCGCTGGTCGGGCTGATCCTGATCTATCTGCGGCACAACCTGAGCGCCCTGGCCCTCTTCAATGTCTCGGGCGAGGAGTTCCGGGAGGCGCTGCCGATCAGCTACCGGTTCTTCCACATCGGGCTCGGCATTCAGGGCTTCTTGTGTTTCGTAGTGGCGTTCTTCGTCGCCCCGGCCCTGGTGGCTCCCGACCTGCGCAACAACGGCCTGCCGCTCTATCTGTCGCGGCCGTTCTCGCGCGCCGAGTATGTGCTCGGCAAGCTGACGGTCCTGGTCGCCCTGCTGTCGGTGATCACCTGGATCCCCGGCCTGCTGCTGTTCCTGTTCCAGACCTATCTCGAAGGGACGACCTGGCTGGGCCAGAACGGCGGCATCGCCTGGGCGCTGTTCGCGGCGAGCTGGTCCTGGATCCTGGTGCTCTCGCTGGTGAGCCTGGCGATCTCGGCCTGGGTGAAGTGGAAGCCGTTGGCGCGCGTCGCTCTGCTCGGGGTCTTCTTCATCCTGTCGGGTTTCGCGAAGGCCTTGAACGAGGCGCGCGACATCTGGTGGGGGAACCTGGTGTCGGTCTGGAGCATGATCAACGTGACCTGGGCGGCGCTCTTCCGCCAGCCGATCGATGACGGCACCCCGGTCGGGATCGCCTGGGTGATGCTCGGCGTCTTCTGTCTCGTCTGCCTTTGGCTTCTGTCGATCCGGGTACGGGCTTATGAGGTGATCCGGTGAGCGCCGTGGCGACGGTGGCGGGGAAGGGGGGAGCGGAGCGCCGCATCTTCTTCGAGAACGTCTCCAAGTTCTACGGCGAGGTCCTGGGGGTCAACAAGGTGAGTCTGTCGATCCCTCCCGGGATCACCGGCCTGGTGGGTCCGAACGGCTCGGGCAAGACCACCCTGATGAACCTGATGTCGGGCCTGCTGCAACCGTCCCGGGGGCGCATCGAGATTCTCGGGGTGCCGGTCGGGTCGTCGGAGGACCTGTTCCGCCTGATCGGCTACTCGACGCAGTACGATGCCTTCCCGCGGGGGCTGACCGGCTACGAGCTGATCTATTCGTTCCTCCGCGTCCATGGCCGCGGGCATGCCGAGGCGGAGACGCTCACCTGGCAGGCGCTGGAGCGGGTGAACCTCGCCGAGGCGGCGCGCCGCAAGGTGGCCGGCTACAGCAAGGGCATGCGGCAGCGCATCAAGCTCGCCCAGGCGATCGCCCACGGCCCGTCGGTGCTGATCCTGGACGAGCCGCTCAACGGGCTCGACCCGATGGCGCGGGCGGAGGTCATCGGCCTGTTCCGGGAGCTCGCGGACGCCGGCCTCCACGTCATCGTCTCCACCCACATCCTCCACGAGGTAGACCTGATCTCGGATCAGGTGGTCCTCTTGAACGGCGGCTACGTGGTGGCCGAGGGGGACATCGGCGGGGTGCGCGACGAGATGGAGGAGGAGCACCCGGTGCAGGTGTCGATCCGCTGCGACCGGCCGTCGTTCCTGGCCTCCCGGGTGTTCCAGTTCGACCATGTGGTCGAGGCGCGGGTCCACGAGGACGGTCGCGGCCTCCTGGTGCGGACCAAGGACGCCGACAACTTCCATCTGCTGCTCAACAAGATCGTGCTGGACGACGGCCTCACCGTGGATTCGGTGGCGCCGGCCGACGCGGACGTCCAGGCGGTCTACCAGTACCTGATCGGCTCGAACGGAGAGAAATCGTGAGCGAGATCGCGACGGCACCGGCGGAACGCCAGGTCCACCCGGCGAAGCCGGGCCTTCCCTGGAATCTGTGGCGGCGGCAGGTGGCGGCCGTGATGCGGCTGGAGCTGCGCAAGGGCTTTTTCGGCATGCGCTCGATCTGGCTCTACCTGCTGGCCTTCTCCCCCCTGGTGATCCTGCTGATGCGGGTCCTCCTGCCGGGGGCGGTGAGCGATCCGGCCAACATCGGGGAGGCGACGGAGGGGCTGGCGATCCTGTTCCAGACCTTCATGCTGCGGGTGGTGATCTTCCTCTCCTGCGTGGCGATCTTCGGCAACCTGATCCGCCGGGAGATGCTCGACCGCAGCCTGCACTACTACTTCCTGTCGCCGATGCGGCGGGAGCTGCTGGTGGTGGGCAAGTACCTGACCGGATTGGTGGTGTCGGTGACGGTCTTCGGCCTGATGACGCTGCTGGCGTTCGTCCTGGCCTACTTGCCACACCAGGGCTCGGTGGTCCAGGGCTTCCTCTTCCGGGGACCGGGCCTCGGCCAACTCGGCTCGTACCTGCTGGTGACGGTGCTCGCCTGCATCGGCTACGGCGCTGTGTTCCTGACCTTCGGCTCGTTCGTGAAGAGCCCGGCGCTGCCGGCCCTGGTGGTCTTCGGTTGGGAGGGGCTGCAGGTCTTCCTGCCGCCGCTGCTCAAGAAGATGAGCGTCATTCACTACCTCCAGGGGCTCTGTCCGGTGCCGGTCCCGCTCGGCCCCTTCGCGATCCCGGCGGACGCGCCGTCCCCCTGGGTGGCGATCCCCGGCCTGCTGATCTTCTCGGCGTTGCTGCTGGCGCTCTCGGCCTGGAAGGTGCGGCGGATGGAGGTCAGCTACGAGGAGGATTAGCCGCGTTGACCCGGGCGCCGCAGAGACCGAGCGGCGCCCGATCGCCGGGTAAGCTTCTGAAAACCGCGGCAAGGTTCTGAACGGCGGGGCAAGCTTCCGGGGTTTCAACCCACCCTCTTACACACATCTCGCCTCTGTCGCTCCAGCCAGCGGTAAAGCGGTCCGGACCTCGTTGACGGAGCCCCGGCAGGGGCGGCATTCAAGTAGCCCGGGGTGCCAACCCCGGGAATCCAGCCCACCCCAATCCTCTCGAGCCCCGGGAGGGGCGTCTGTTCGGTGACCTGGGCGCCAGCCCAGGACCAGAGGGGC
>DATAHG010000281.1:0-9926 GCA_036263295.1 Thermoanaerobaculia bacterium
TACGCCGGCACGCGCATCATCTTCACCGACACCGAGGCCTCCAACTGGACCAAGGACCCGGTGGCCGACGCCTACTACTGGCACCGCTTCTTCTCGCACCAGCCGGATCTCAATTTTGACAATCCGCGGGTGCATGAGGAGGTCTTCGCGGCGCTCGACTTCTGGATGGAAAAAGGGGTGGACGGCCTGCGCCTCGACGCCGTGCCCTACCTCTACGAGCGCGAGGGGACCAACAACGAGAACCTGCCGGAGACGCACGAGTTTCTCAAGAAGCTGCGCGCCCACAACGACGCCCGCTTCACCAACCGCATGCTGCTCGCCGAGGCCAACCAGTGGCCCGAGGATTCGATCGCTTATTTCGGCGACCCCGACAAGGGGGAAGGGGAGTGCCACATGGCCTTCCACTTCCCCGTCATGCCGCGGCTGTTCATGGCGATCCGCATGGAAGACCGCGTGCCGATCGTGGACATCCTCCAGCAGACCCCGCCGATCCCGGAGAGCTGTCAGTGGGCCACGTTCCTGCGCAACCACGACGAGCTGACGCTCGAAATGGTCACGGACGAGGACCGCGACTACATGTACCGGGTCTACGCCGCCGACAAGCAGCAACGCATCAACGTCGGCATCCGCCGCCGCCTGGCGCCGCTCCTCGGCAACGACCGCCGCCGCATCGAGCTGATGAACGCCCTGCTCTTTTCGCTGCCGGGGACGCCGGTGCTCTACTACGGCGACGAGATCGGGATGGGGGACAACTTCTATCTCGGCGACCGCAACGGCGTGCGCACGCCCATGCAGTGGAGCGCCGACAAGAACGCCGGCTTTTCACGGGCCAATCCGCAGCAGCTCTACCTGCCGGTGATCGTCGATCCGACCTATCACTACGAGGCGGTGAACGTCGAGGCGCAGCAGTCCAACCCCTACTCGCTGCTCTGGTGGACCAAGCGCCTGATCGCGCTCCGCAAGCGCCACAAGGCCTTCAGCCGCGGCACGCTGGAGTTCCTCCATCCCGAGAACTATCACGTTCTGGCGTTCCTCCGGCGCCACGAGGGGGAGACCCTGCTGGTGCTGGCGAACCTGTCACGTTTCGCCCAGCACGTGGAGCTCGATCTGGGCGCCTTCGCGGGCGCCACACCGGTCGAGCTGTTCGGCCGCAACCGCTTCCCGCAGGTCCAGGCCGGGAGCTGCTATGCCCTGACCCTGGGGCCGCACGGCTTCTACTGGTTTTCGCTGCAGACGGACCCGGCGGAGCCGGGACGTCCGCATGAAGGGGCTCTCCCGGACCGGGCGGCGGCTCTGGCCGATCTCCCCGTCCTGGCCCTGCGCGGCCGCTGGGACAGCGTCTTCGACGACAGCGGCCGCGCCGACCTGGCGGCGGCGCTGGCGGCGGCCCTGCCGTCGCGCCGCTGGTTCGGCGGCAAGGCCCGCCGGATCGCCGGCGCCCAGATCACCGAGGCGATCCCGCTGGGCAACTCCGCGGAGGCCGCGGCCTGGATCGCCCTCGTCCAGGTCGGCTACGCCAACGGCGAGCCCGAGACCTACGTGGTGCCGCTCGCCTTCGCGGCGGGCGAGGAGGCGGAGCGGGTCCTCGCGGCGGGGGGACCGCCGGTGGCGGTGGCGCGGGTCGAGTCGCCGGATGTCGCGGGGGCGGCCCCGGGCCTGCTCTACGAGCCGACCGCCGAGCCCGCCTTCTGGCGCCTCCTCCTGGAGTCGATCGCCGATCGCCGGCGCTTCCGCGGGGCGCGGTCGGATCTGGCCGCCTGGCCGACCGCGGTCTTCGCGGAGATCCACGGCGAAGGGGCGCTGGAGCCCGTGCCGCTGCGCTCCGAGCAGAGCAACACCTCGGCCCGCTTCGGCGACCGCTTCGTGCTCAAGCTCTTCCGGCGGGTCGAGGCGGGGGTCAACCCCGACCAGGAGATCGGGCAGTTCCTGACCGAGCAGACCACCTTCCGGCACTCGCCGCGGGTGGCCGGCGGCCTGGAGATCCGGCAGGGGAGGAGCGGCGAGCCGATCACCGTCGGCAGCCTCCAGGAGTTCATCCCCAACGAGGGGGACGCCTGGGCCTATACCCGGGACGCCCTGGGCCGCTACTTCGAACGGGTGCGGACCGGCTGGGGGCGCGGCGAGCACGGGGCCCCGGCGATCCCGTCCGGCTCCTACCTCGATCTCGCCCGGCGCGAGCCCGACGGCGACGTGGCGGAGCGCATCGGCACCTACCTGCCCATGGTCCGGCTGCTCGGCGAGCGCACGGCGGAGCTGCACATCGCCCTGGCCGGACCGGGAGCCCGGGACTTCGAGCCCGAGCCCTTCTCGGAACTCTACCAGCGCTCGCTCTACCAGTCGATGCGGTCGCTCACCAAGAAAAACTTCCGGCTGCTGCGCCAGAAGCTCGGAGCCCTGCCGGCCGAGTCGCGCGAGCCGGGCGAGGCGGTCCTGGCGGAGGAGGAGAAGGTGCTGACGCGGTTCGAGCGGCTGCTCGACCGGCGTTTCACCGTCGAGCGCATCCGCTGCCACGGCGACTACCACCTCGGGCAGGTGCTCTACACCGGCAAGGACTTCGTGATCCTCGACTTCGAAGGCGAGCCCACCCGCTCGGTCTCCGAACGGCGGCTCAAGCGCTCGCCCCTGCGCGATGTGGCGGGGATGTTGCGATCGTTCCAGTACGCCGCCTATGCCCGGCTGCTCGAAGAGCGGGAGACCGGCGTCTTGCGGTCGAGCGACCTGCCGGAGTTCCTGGCCTGGAGCCGCTACTGGGAGCGCTGGGTCTCGGGGGCGTTCCTGCGCTCCTACCTGGAGCGGGCCGGGACGGCTTCCTTCGTGCCCGCCGACCCCGAAGAGCTGGCGATCCTGCTCGAAGCCTTCGTGCTCGAAAAGGCGGTGTACGAGCTGGACTATGAGCTGAACAACCGGCCGGACTGGGTGAGGATCCCGCTGCAGGGCATCCGGCAGATTCTCGGAGACCTCGAAGGATGACCTCGCGCGATTCACACCCGGACCTCCAGACCCTGGCCCGCCTGTACGGCGTCCAGACCTCGTACCACAACGCCATGGGCCAGTACGTCGAGCCGGGCGCGGAGTCGCTGCTCGGCGTGCTGGCGGCGATGGGGGCGCCGGTGGAGCGGCTCGAAGACGTGCCGGAAGCGCTGGAGTCCCGGCGCGAGGAGCTGGCGGACCGCCTGATCGAGCCGGTGATCGTGGCCTGGGACGGCCGGGCCCCCGGCATCGTGCTGCGCCCCGCCGCTGGGACCGGCGCGACGGGCTCGGCCGCCTTCCACCTCGACCTCGAAAGCGGCGAGCGGCAGGGCTGGATGGTGGATCTCGAGAGCCTCCCCCAGGCCGCGCCGGCCGAGGGCTCGAACGTGCCGGGGCGGACGCTCACGCTCTCCGAGCCCCTGCCGATCGGCTATCACCGCCTGCGGGTCGAGGCCGGCGGGAAGAGCGGCGAGGCCCTGCTGATCGCGGCCCCCACCAAGGCCTTCAGCGGCGACGGCCGGCCCCTCTGGGGCGTCTTCCTCCCCCTCTATGCCCTGCACACGGCGCGGAGCTGGGGGGCCGGTGACCTCTCGGACCTGGAGACCCTGGCGGAATGGACCGCCGGGCTCGGCGGCGGGGTGGTCGCCACCCTCCCCCTGCTCGCCGCCTTCCTCGACCAGCCGTTCGAGCCCAGCCCCTACGCGCCGGCCTCCCGGCTGTTCTGGAACGAGCTGTATCTCGACCCCCGGCGCCTGCCGGAGGCGGACGAATCCTCCTCGGTGCGCCGGCTGATCGAGTCGCCCGAGGTGAAGCGCGAGATCGAGGCGCTGCGCCAGGCCCCGCGGGTGGACTACGGCCGGCTGGCGACCCTCAAGCGGCGGATCCTCGAAGAGCTGGCCCAGAAGTTCTTCGCCCGCCCCGGCGACCGCCAGGCGGACTTCGAGCGCTTCGTGGCGAGCAAGCCGGATCTCCAGACCTACGCCGCCTTCCGCGCCGTGGGCGACCGGCGGGGGGAGCCCTGGCAGTGCTGGCCGGAGCGCCTGCGCGAAGGGACGCTCGCCCACGCCGATTACGACGACGAGGACCGGCGCTACCACCTCTGGGTGCAGTGGGCGGCCGACCAGCAGATCCGCCAGATGGCCGCCCAGGCGCGCCAGCGCGGTCCGGGGCTCTACCTCGACCTGCCGCTCGGGGTCCACGGCAGCTCCTTCGACGTCTGGCGCCAGCCCGATCTCTTCGCCCAGGGCGCGGCGGCCGGGGCGCCGCCCGACGCCTTCTTCACCAAGGGTCAGAACTGGGGCTTCCCGCCCCTCCAGCCGGACCGCCTGCGCGAGCGCGGCTACGACCACCTGATTGCCTGCCTGCGCCACCACCTGGAGCACGCCGGGCTGCTGCGGATCGACCACGTGATGCAGCTCAACCGGCTGTTCTGGATCCCGCAGGGCATGGAGGCGGGGCAGGGGGTCTACGTGAGCTATCCCGCCGAGGAGCTCTACGCGGTGCTCTCCCTGGAGTCCCACCGGCACCAGGCGATCATCGTGGGAGAGAACCTCGGCACCGTGCCGCCCGAGGTCGAGCAGGCCATGGACCGCCACGACATCCAGGGGATGTACGTGGTCCAGTACGAGTTGCAGCCGGGCAGCCAGGGCCTGCGGCCGCCGCCGGCCCGCTGCGCCGCCAGCCTCAACACCCACGACATGCCCACTTTCCGCGCCTTCTGGGAAGGGAAGGACGTGGCGGACCTCGAACAGCTCGGGTTCTTCGACGCCGAGCAGGCGCGGGCCGAGCGGGAGCGGCGCGGCGAGCTGCGCCGCAAGCTCGAGGGGGAGCTGCCGCACGACCCGAACCGCAGCCCGGAGGCGGCCTATCAGGGCGTCCTCGGAGCGCAGCTCGACCACCTGGCCTCCAGCCCGGCCCGCATGGTGCTGGTCAACCTGGAAGATCTCTGGAACGAGGCCGAGCCCCAGAACGTGCCCGGCACCAGCACCGAGCGGCCCAACTGGCGGCGCAAGGCCCGCCTGTCCTTCGAGCAGTTCTCCAAGAAGCCCGAGGTGGTGGAAGCCCTCCGCCGGGTGGACGAGCGGCGGCGGCAGAAGGGCTGAGGGAGGGGAGCGAAATGAAGAGTCTGATCTCCGCGCAGGACCTCTACTTTTTCAACGAGGGGACCCACTACCGCCTCTACGAGCGGCTCGGCGCCCATCCTCAGGAGGACGGCACCTTCTTCGCAGTCTGGGCGCCGGACGCGGAGTCGGTCTCGGTGATCGGCGAATGGAACGGCTGGACTCGCGGGACCGACCCGCTGTCGCCGCGCGGATCGTCCGGCGTCTGGGAGGGGTTCGTGGCCGGGGCCGGGCCGGGGATGAAGTACAAGTACCACATCGCCTCGCGCTTCAACGGCTACCGGGTGGACAAGGCGGATCCGTTCGCCTTCTACGCCGAGGTGCCCCCGCTCAAGGGGTCGGTGATCTGGGATCTGGCCTATGAATGGGGAGACTCCGACTGGATGGCCGGCCGCGGCCCGCGCCACGAGCTGTCGGCCCCGATGTCGGTCTACGAGGTCCACCTGGGCTCCTGGCGCCGGGTGCCGGAGGAGGGCAACCGCTCCCTCACCTACCGCGAGGCCGCCCCCCTGCTCGCCGAGCACGTGAAGCGCCTGGGCTTCACCCACATCGAGCTGCTGCCGATCATGGAGCACCCGTTCTACGGTTCCTGGGGCTACCAGAGCACCGGCTTCTTCTCGCCGACCAGCCGCTTCGGCACGCCGCAGGACTTCATGTATCTGGTCGATCATCTGCACCAGCAGGGGATCGGGGTGATCCTCGATTGGGTGCCCTCCCACTTCCCGACCGACGAGCACGGCCTGGCCTTCTTCGACGGCACTCACCTCTACGAGCACGCCGATCCGCGCAAGGGGTTCCATCCGGACTGGGGGAGCCTGATCTTCAACTACGGCCGGCGCGAGGTGTGCAGCTTCCTGATCAGCAGCGCCGTCTTCTGGCTGGAGAAGTACCACGTCGACGGTCTGCGGGTGGACGCGGTCGCCTCGATGCTCTACCTTGACTACTCCCGGAAAGCGGGGGAGTGGATCCCCAACCAATTCGGCGGCCGGGAGAACCTGGAAGCGATCGAGTTCCTGCGCGCCTTCAACGGCGAGGTCTACCAGAGCTTTCCCGACACCCAGACCACGGCCGAGGAGTCCACCGCCTGGCCCATGGTCTCGCGCCCCCTCTACGTGGGGGGCCTCGGCTTCGGCTACAAGTGGGACATGGGCTGGATGCATGACACCCTGGCCTACCTGGCGCACGATCCGATCCACCGGCGCTACCACCACAACCAGCTCACCTTCCGGGGCATCTACGCCTGGAACGAGAATTTCGTCCTCCCCCTCTCCCACGACGAGGTGGTGCACGGCAAGGGCTCGCTCTACCGCAAGATGCCGGGCGACCCCTGGCAGAAGCTCGCCAACCTGCGGCTGCTCTACGGCTGGATGTACGGCCAGCCCGGCAAGAAGCTCCTGTTCATGGGGGCGGAGCTGGCCCAGGAACGGGAGTGGAACCACGATTCGAGCCTCGACTGGCACCTGCTCCAGAACCCCGGGCACGCCGGCATCCAGCGCTGGCTGGAGGACCTCAACCGGTTCTACCGGGAAGAGCCTGCCCTGCACGAGCTGGACAGCAATCCCGACGGCTTCGAATGGGTGGACGCCAACGACGCCGACAACAGCGTGCTCTCCTTCCTGCGGTGGGGGAAGGATCGCCGCGCTCCGGTGCTGGTCCTCTACAACTTCACGCCGATCGCGCGCGACAACTATCGGGTCGGAGTGCCGTCCGGCGGCTACTGGCGGGAGCTGCTCAACAGCGACAGCCCCGATTACGGCGGGAGCGGACGGGGGAACCTCGGCGGCGTGGACGCGGTGCCGATCCCGCTGCACGGCCGCCCGTACTCGCTGACCCTCTCGCTGCCGCCTCTGGCGGTGCTGTTCCTCCAGCCGGCCACCCCGGCCACCGTCGCGGTCCCGGAAGCTCCGCCCGAGCCTGAACCCGAGCTCGAGCTGGAGTCGGATCCGGAGCCCGAACCGGAAGAACCCTCGACGCCGGAGACCCCTGAGACGCCCGAGGAGCCGGAAGCCCCTCCCAGCCCAAGCTGAGAATCCATTCCCTTCAAGGGCTCGTTTCTTGCAAACACGACGAGACCCGCGAGCCCCGGATGTTTCGGGGCTCGCTTCGTCGGGAGGATGAATGCAGGAAATCTGGCAGCCGAAGCTCGGGGCGATCTACCTGGGCGAGGGGCGTTGTCATTTTCGAGTCTGGGCTCCGCTGGCGGAACAGGTCGAGGTGGAGCTGTGCGACGGCCGCCGCACAGCGCTGGGGCTGAAAGAAGACGGATACCACGAAGGGGTTCTGGAGGGGATCGAGCCGGGAACCCGCTACTTCTATCGCCTGGATGGCGGGAAAGGGCTCCCCGATCCGGCCTCGCGTTTCCAACCCGAAGGGGTACACGGCCCGTCGCAGGTGGTCGAGATCCGCCCTTCCCAAACCGAGGGCTGGCGCGGTCTCCCCCTGGAGGACTACCTCTTCTACGAGCTGCACGTCGGGACCTTCACCCCGGAGGGGACCTTCGACGCGGTGATCCCGCACCTCGACGCCCTGCGGGACCTCGGCGTCACCGCGATCGAGATCATGCCGGTCGCGCAGTTCCCCGGCAGCCGCAACTGGGGGTACGACGGGGTCCAGCCGTTCGCGGTCCAGAACACCTACGGCGGGCCGGAGGGGCTGACCCGGCTGGTGGAGGCCTGCCACGAGCGCGGGCTCGCCGTGGTGCTCGACGTGGTCTACAACCACCTGGGCCCGGAGGGGAATTACTTCTCCGAGCTCGGCCCCTACTTCACGGCGCGCTACAAGACTCCCTGGGGCCTCGCCCTCAACTTCGACGGGCCGGACTCCGACCCGGTCCGCGCCTTCTTCGTCGAGAACGCCCTCCACTGGGTGGCCGAGCACGGCATCGACGCCCTGCGGCTCGACGCGGTCCACGCCATCGCCGACGCCGCCGAGCGGCCCTTCCTCCAGGAGCTGGCGACCGAGCTGCACGCCCTGGGGGACCGCCTGGGGCGGAAGGTCTACGGCATTGCGGAGAGCGACCTGAACACCCTCTTCTTCCTGCGCTCCCCGGACCGCGGCGGCTGCGGGCTCGACGCGCAATGGACCGACGACTTCCACCACTCGCTCCACACCCTGCTGACCGGGGAGCGCAGCGGCTACTACCGGGACTTCGGGTGCCTCTCCCACATGGCCAAGGCGATGGCCGGCGGCTTCGTCTACACGGGCCAGCCCTCGCCCTTCCGGCGGCGGCGCCACGGTGTGCCGGCCGACGAGCTGGACGGCTCGCGCCACGTGGTCTGCAGCCAGAACCACGACCAGACCGGCAACCGGATGCGCGGCGAGCGCCTCACGTCCCTGGTCTCGTTCGAGAGCTTGAAGCTCGCGGCGGGAGCGGTCCTGCTGTCCCCCTTCCTGCCGCTGCTCTTCATGGGGGAGGAATACGGCGAGCCCGCCCCGTTCCTCTATTTCGTGAGCCACTCCGACGAGGACCTGATCGAGGCAGTCCGCAAGGGCAGGGCGGAGGAGTTCGCGTCCTTCGGCTGGCAGGAAGAGCCGCCGGATCCGCAGGGGGAGGAGACCTTCCAGCTCTCGCAGCTCGACCGTAGGCTCCGAGAGCAGGAGCCGCACTGCACTCTGGAGGCCTTCTACCGGGAGCTGATCCGCCTGCGGAAGAGCCTGCCAGCCCTCCGCAACCTGAGCAAGGAGAGCGTGACGGTCACCACCCGGGAGGACAAGGGCGTGCTGCTGGTGCACCGCCGGGCGGACGGACACGAGGCGATCGTCGCCCTCAACTTCTCCCCGGAAGGAGGAGTGGCCCGCCTGGAGCTACCGGAAGGCCGCTGGCGCCGGCTCATCGATTCCAGCAACGAGCGCTGGGGCGGACCGGGCGGCTCGGGAGACGACCCGCCGCATCTGGTCAGTCGGGCGGTGGCGCTGTTCGAGCGGGTGCAGGACTAGAAAGGGGAAGGGTGGTCCAGAAACCGGTCGAGCTCGGCCCAGAGCTGCTCCAGGACCGCTTCGTAGCTCAGGACCAGTGGTGCCATCTTTTCCCAGTGCAGTTGGAAGGCGTACGCTTGGCGAAAGACGTGCCGGAACTGGAGATAGGGCTTGAGGCGATCTTGGAGATCTTCCGAGATCACGGCCGGGCGGGTCTCGTCCGGCTCGGCCATCTGCCGCAGCAACTGCTGGTGCCAGGCATTCCCTTGAGGAGGGCGCCCGCCCAGCTCCACCGTGATGCGCTGGAACAGGTTTTCCACCCCCGTATAGCCGGAATGGAGAAAGGCGCCGAGCGCGGACAGCTCGATGGGGTTCGGATCTGTGGACCGGCACTGGTCCAGCAGAGACCGGTGGATCTCCAGGAGCTTCTGGAGCTGAGCCCTCTCCACTGCGATCTGCTCACGGAGATCACTCCACACGCCGGAGCAGACCTTTCATCTTCAGGTAGGCCGTGAAGGGGCTGGGTACGTCCAAATCGACCAGATCGACGGGACGGTCGAACAGGTCTCCCAGTCGGGCCATCGCCGGGAAGAAGGTCTCGGGGGGGAGCCCGGAGACGGCCAGGTCCACGTCGGAATCCTCGGTCATGGTGCCGCGAGCCACCGAGCCGAACACGTAGACCTCCTGGGCACCGGACCTCCGAAGGAGGTCCGCTCCCTGGTGCAGCAGTCGATCCCAAAGCTCGGAGTGTCCCATCGGCTCCTCTCGTCCTGGCCGGGACGATCATACCCTTCCTTGCCCATCTCACATCCGGGTTAGAATCCCGGTTCCCTGATGAACCGGCATCTCTGCATCCACGGCCACTTCTACCAGCCGCCGCGGGAAAACCCGTGGCTGGAGACCATCGAGGTCCAGGACTCG
>DATAHG010000282.1:0-4539 GCA_036263295.1 Thermoanaerobaculia bacterium
GTCCAGGGCCGAGGCGAAGACGTTGGCCGGCGAGAGCTTCTTGAGCATGTGGCGGCGCATGATGGAGTCGCTGTGCCGCCGCACGGTCTGGTTGGGGTCGTAGTCGGTATCGAGGGCGCGGGCCGACTCGTCCAACTGGAGCAGGGCGCGGCCCATCATGGCCAGCTCCGGCGCGGGCCGGATGCCGTTCTCGGCCGCCACGCGGGCGAGCATGATGACGGCGCGCCCCACCTGGAGCTGCTGGCCCGAGACGTTCTGGTAGCTCGACACGAGGTCCGCCACCTCGCGCCGGTAGTGCGCCTCGTCGCGCCCCTCCAGCGGAGTGCCGATCTGCATTGTGACCTGCGCGGCCTCCTGTCCCTGCCCGTCCGTGACGGCCAGCAGGAGCTTCAGGAGCTGCTCCTGCATGGCCGGGTCCAGCCGCGCCACCATCCCCAGGTCCAGCAGGGCCAGGCGGCCGTCCTCGGTGATGAGGAGGTTCCCGGGGTGCGGATCGGCGTGGAAGAAGCCGTCCACCAGGATCTGGTCGAGATAGGCCTTGCAGAGGTCCTCGGCCAGGGCCCGGCCGTCGAGATCGAGCCGGGCGAGCGGCGGCAGATCGGTGATCTTGGTGCCGCGCACGTAGTCCATGGTGAGCACGCGCGCGGTCGAGTAGTCGTCGACCGGCCGCGGTACGACCAGCCGCTGATAGTCCTTGAGATTGGCCCGCAAGGTCGTGAGGTTGAGGGCCTCGCGCCGGTAGTCCAGCTCGCGCAGGAGAGCCTTGCGGAACTCCTCCAGGATCTCGCGCAGGGCCAGCTTGCGCCCCATCTCCGTATGGCGGTCGATGAACCCCGCCAGCTCCTCGAAAGTTTCGAGGTCTTGCAGGATCACCTCCTGGATGCCGGGGCGCTGGACCTTGACGGCCACCTCCCGTCCGTCGCGCAGCACGGCGCGGTGGACCTGCCCCAGCGAGGCGGCGGCGACCGGCTCGTGATCGAAATCCAGGAACGCTTTGGAAAGCCGCACCCCGAGCTCGGTCGAGACGATGCGCTCGACCTCGCCGAACGAGAACGGCTCGACCCGGTCTTGCAGACGCGACAGGGCTTCGATGTAAGCCGGCGGCAGGAGGTCCGAGCGGGTCGAAAGGAGCTGGCCGAGCTTGATGAACGTGGGCCCGAGCTCTTCGAGGTCGCTCGCCAGCTTCCCGGGGTCCCCCACGCCTTCGGGGCTCTCCTCCGGCGGCAGCTCCGGCGCGAGATTCGCCGCCCGGACCCAATCTCCCCGCCCATGCTTCAACAGCAGGCGGGCGACATCCTTGTAACGCTTGAGGTGCTCGGTCTTCATCAAAAGGGCCATCGGCTGTCTCCTCGTGACAGACCCCTCCCCTCTCGCCCCCCACGGGGTCCAGGCTTTGCGATCCTTTACCTCCCCCCCGGTCCGTTGCACGACTTGGAAGATGAACCGCCGGACTGCCCCACACGCTCTGGCGCGGGAACATGCATGGCGGGTGCCAGGCGGTGCCGGAAAGCACCGGCGGTTTGCCGAGGCCGCGCGGAAGTGCGAGACTCTCGATTTGTCCATGTCCGCCTATCAGGAGGGGTGAGCCGCGATGACTTCGAGGACCCGGCCAGGAATCGATAGAAAGCCCAACATCGTCCTGTTGATCACCGACCAGCAGAGCGGCAACCCCCACTGGCCCGCCGGCTGGGCCGAGGCGAACCTGCCGGCGATGAGCCGGCTGCGCGAGACCGGCCTCACCTTCACCAACGGCTACACCAACTCGTGTACGTGCTCGCCGAGCCGCACCACCCTGTTCACGGGGCTCTACCCGGCCCAGCACGGGGCGCTGGAGGTGCTGGAGTGCGACAACTCGGGCATCCCCGACCCCGCGCCGCGGGCCGGCGGCCCGACCGTGGCCGGAGCCATCGCCGGCTCCAGCCTGCTGGTCAAGGAGCGCCGCCAGCGCGGCCTGTCCTCGCAGCTCCAGAACCTGGCGAAGATCCTCCACACCGCCGGCTACCACGTGGCCTACAAAGGCAAATGGCATCTCACCAAGCCGGTCCAGTACAGCCTCTCGCTCGGCCAGAAGTACTGGACCGACGCCGACCGCGATCACCTGTCCCAACGCTACGGCTTCCACGACTGGACCATGCCCGACGCCGGCGACAACCTGAAGATCGCCAACATGGGGGGCGGCCGGATCAACAACGACGGCCGCTTCGTGGACGGCAGCGGCCAGTCCGCCAAGTACGGCTACAGCATCCCGAAAGACGTCCGGGAGCGCGAGAGCGTGCTTCACTTCCTGAAGACCTACGACGGCGACGCGCCCTTCTGCCTGATCGTCTCCCTGGTGAATCCCCACGACGTGCTGGCCTACCCCGGCACGGGCGGCGCCCTGGTCACCCTGAACGACGGCACCCAGATCCCGTGCTACAAGGCGGCCGGCTATCACGACCGCGACTTCGACAGCCTGCCGATCGAGCCCCCCGCCACGGTCGACGAGAGCCTCGACACCAAGCCCGCGGCGCAGGCCCAGTTCCGCGTCCTGTCGAACCAGGGCAACGGCCAGATCGGCGAGGACGACTACGACCTGCAGCGCGGCTACTGCCAGTTCTACGCCTACCTCTGCCAGGAGGCCGACAAGCACCTCGGCCGGGTGCTCGACGCGCTCGCCGCCCGTCCCGGCGGCATGGAGGACACGGTGGTCTTCCGGATCGCCGACCATGGCGACATGGCCATGGCGCACGGCCGGCAGCGCCAGAAGATGTTCAACGTCTACCAGGAGACGCTGAACATCCCATTTATCGTCTCCAATCCCGTCCTCTTCCCGAAACCCGAGACGACCGGCTCCTTCGCCAGCCTGATCGACATCCTGCCCACCCTCGCCACCCTGGGCGGCGTGCCCGACCGGGAGCGCTGGACGTTCAAGGGGCGCGACCTGACGCCCATCCTCGAAGACCCGAGAGCGTCGGTGCAGGATTTCATCCACTTTACCTACGACGACCTCTACTTCTACGTGCCGTCGCCCAATCACATCCGCTGCCTGGTCGAGGATCAGTGGAAGTACGCGGTGTACTACGACATCTACACCGGCCGGGCGCCGGAATACGAGATGTACCACCGCGAGACCGATCCGCTCGAGACCCGCAACCTCGCCCATCCGGACGCCGAGGTGCCCGCCGCCCTCCAGGGGGTGATCCAGGCCGAGCGCCAGCGTCTCCACCACCGGCTCACCCAGGTCATGGAAGACCTCGGCACGACGCCGGACACCATCGTCTGGCCCGAAGTCTCGGGGGGCGACGCCTTCGTCTCGACCGACCTGCCGGATCGCAAAGTCGATCCCGAGCACTTCATCGAGTAGGGGCTGTAACGAAGGTATACTTCCCCTCGCCTATGGCGTGTATACAAGGAGCCCTCTGATGAAGAGCCTAGGATTCGTGTCCGCCTCCGCCTTGCTTCTCCTCGGCCTTGCCACCACGCAGCCGGCCCACGCCCAGGCCGCCGGCGGCACCTATCGATTTCAACTCGATGACGGCCTGACCAAGTCGCTGGAATTCGACGCCTCCACCGACAGCCGGGGGATCACGACCGGCGCCATGACCTTCACCGACCCGGCGCGGATTCCCGACGTCGATGACCCCGAAGACCCGCGGGCCGGCGATGCGCCCCCGGAATTCACCATCAAGGCGAGTCTGAGCAGCCTGACCGTCGAGAAGAACCGGGCGGTGATGAACGGCGTCGTCCGCGACTCCACTCACAAGAGCTACATCGGGAAATGGGTGCAGCTCGTAGTCGAGGACAACGTCGAAAACCTGAGAGTCCCGGACCAGGTGACCTGGACGTTCTGCGTCCCCCAGCAGTCGCGCGGCTGGATCCCCTCCGATGCGGAGGTGAAGGACGACGACGGCGCCTTCCTGCGGTGGTGGGCGACCGACGCGGAGCGCAAGGACGACGTGGGGATCCCGTCCGTCGATCTCGTCGGCAGCGGGGAAGTGAAGAGCTGCGCGGTCTATCCGCCTTCGTGGTACACCTTCACCACCCTCCAGAAGTGGGAAGGCGACATCTTCGTCAAACAGTAGATGCAATCGACGATCCCGCTGATCTCGCGCCGCCGCGAGCGCGGAAAATGGTTTCAAAAGGCGCAGCACGCGGTGCCCGCCGTCGTGCTGCTCAACGCCGGCGTGCGCGGATTGATGGAGGGCCAGCACGGTTTCGGGCTGGCCCTTTCCATTGCGGAGATCGCGGTGAGCGCCCTCCTCCTGCGTGAGCTGGTCAAGGAATTCGCCGCGGCCCGGCGGCCGCCGGCCGCTCACGAGCAGCATCACGGAGTGAGCTGGTTCGAGATCTTCGTGGCCGGCGTCCTCACCGTCGAGGCGCTGGAGCGCTGGCATGTCCACGGCCATTTGCCTCGCCCGACGCTCACGATGGCCGTGGTCACCCTGTTCCTGGGGCTCTTCCACGGCCGCCTCCATGGCCGGCGCAGCAAGCGCCGCTGGACCTTGCACCTCGACGACGCCGGCCTCCGCCTCCAGACCCGCGCCTTCGGCCGGCCTTTCA
>DATAHG010000283.1:0-5284 GCA_036263295.1 Thermoanaerobaculia bacterium
GATGGCGAAGGCGGACGGGATCAGCGCCCGCAGCAGGGCGAACGAAAAGCCGACCGGGTGGCCGTCCGGCCCGGGCAGCCCCCAGGGCAGGCCGGGCAGCGGCGGGAGCTGCGGGATGCCGTTCCGCAGGACTCCGGCGACGTCGTAATGGAAGCGGCTCGCGATGGTCGCCACCTCGAACCCCGGCAATGTGGCGGAGAGGACAGTGGCGAGGCCTGCGGCGGCCGCCAGCGCGACCAGCGGCGCCGGCACCCTGCGAGTGATCCGCGGCCACAAGAGCAGCAGGGCGAGCGTGAAGGCGCCGATCGCGCAGTCGGCCGGGCGCAGGGTCGGCAGGGCGCGGGCCAGGGCCGCCACGCGCCCGGCGTAGGTCTCCGGCATCCGGGCCACGGTGAGCCCCAGGAAGTCCTTGAGCTGGAGGGTCGCGATCACCACCGCGATGCCGGTGGTGAAGCCGGTCGTCACCGGATAGGGTACGAACTGGATCAGGCTGCCCAGCCGCGACGCCCCCATGACGATCAGGATGACTCCCGCCATCATGGTGGCGACCACCAGCCCACCCAGGCCGAACCGGGCCGCGATGGGGGCGAGGATCACCACGAAGGCCGCGGTGGGGCCGGAGACCTGGACGGTCGATCCCCCCAGAAGGGCGATCAGCAGGCCGGCGACGATGGCGGTGTAGAGGCCGTGCTGGGGGGCCACGCCCGAGGCCACGGCGAGGGCCATGGAGAGCGGCAGGGCCACGATGCCGACGACGATGCCGGCCAGGATGTCGGAGCGCAGATCGCGCGAGTTGTAGCCGTGCTGAAGGGTGCGGCGAAGGGCGAGGCCGAGGCGGAGGGGGACGGCCGGGGCCGACCCCTCCGGGCTTTCATAGCGTCGGGGCATGGGTCTTACGGGATTATGCACCCTCCCGTGCCACGAGTTGCATCACCACCTCCATGTGCCCCGTCTGCGGAAACAGATCGAAGAAGGCGACGCTCTCGATGTCATAAGTCGCCGAGAGCGAGCGCAGGTCGCGGGCCAGGGTCGCCGGGTGGCAGGAGACGTAGGTAAGCCGCTTCGGCCGGCGCTCCTGGAGGAGCCGCCGCATCATCATGGACAGGCCGCCGCGCGGCGGGTCCACCACGACGCGGTCGGCGCGGTCGGCGAGGCGGGGGATCCAGCTCTCGACCGCCTGGGCCACCACCTCCAGGTTCGGCAGGCGGTTGCGGCGGGCGTTGTTACGGGCGTGGCGCGCCGCGTTGACGTCGGACTCGACCGCGATCACCTGGCCGTAGCGCCGGGCGAGCGGCAGGCCGAACAGCCCCACCCCACCGTAGAGATCGAAAGCCTGCTCCCCCTCCCAGGGTCCGACCGTGCGCTCGATGAGCTTGCCGAGCAGACCGCGGTGGGACTGGAAGAAGCAGCGGGCGTCGAAGGTGTAGGTGAACTCCCCGACGGTGACCGAGACGTCGCCGACCGGGGAGAGGCCCGGGATCAGCGGCGCCGAGGTCACGCCGTCGTCGCCCGCCGCGAGGTCGATGCGCCACGGCGGCTCGCCGCCGACCAGCAGGCCGGGCAGGGCGGCCAGAGCCTCTTCCAGGGCCGGGACGAGGAAGGCGCAGCTCGTGAGGGGGACGACCTCCTCGTTGGTGCCACGGGCAAAGTAACCGACCTTGACCCCGCCGGTCACCGGATCGACCTGGGTGTGGAGCTGGGTGCGCAGGCGGTACCCCCAGGGCTCGCCCGTTACGATCTCGACCGGCTCGGGGAGCTGGATCTTGCCGAGACGCTCCAGGGTCTCGCGGACCGCCGCCGCCTTGAGGCCCGGCTGCAGGTCGTCCTTGAGGTGCTGAAGGTCACAGGCGCCGGTGCGGCTGAGCTCCGGATGGGGATCGGGGCGGCGGGCCGGACCGGGTTCCAGGACCTCCTCGATCTCGGCGCGGCCGTAGTCCGGCCGGCGCTCGACGATCTTCACTCGCAAGAGGTCGCCCGGCGCCGAGCGCGGGATGAACAGGGGGACCCCGTCCAGGCGGGCCAGCCCTTCCCCTCCGGCGACCAGCTTCTCGACTCGCACCTGGGCCTCTTCGACCCCGGCCAGGCGGATGCCGACCGGCGGAGGCGGCGTGGGCAGCGGGGTCCACTCCACGGCGGGAGCGGCGGCGGCCTGGGCCACGGGAGGGGAGGAGGGCCGGGTATCGGGCTCACGAGTTTCACGAGGCTCACGGGGGGGGCGCGGCGTGCCGCGCCAGTCGCGCTGCTCGCGCCTCTCCTCGGGCCGGCCTTCCCGCCTGGGGTGCGGCGCGGCGCCGCCGCGAGCCCCCTCCCGGCCAGGGCTGGCGGGACGGAAAGGTCGATCCCCACGAGGTGGACGGCCACCCTGAGGGCGATCCGAACGGCTGGGCCGATCCGGACGGGCGGGGCGATCCGGACGGGCAGGGCGATCCGGGCGGGCGCGCTCGGGGCGAGCACTCCCCTCCCGTTGTTCTGGACGGGCTGGCCGGGCCGGCCGCTCGGGGCGAGGCCCACGCGGGGGAGCCCCAGGGGCCCCCTCCCGCATCCAGGGCGGCACCTTGCCCGGCGGGCGGGCGGGCCGATCGGAACGGTCCGGGCGGGCTCCCCCTTCCCGCCGTCCGGGCCGGGCCGGCCGGTCTGACCGCTCCGGACGCGCTGGCCGCTCCGCACGTGCCGGGCGATCCGGACGTGCCGGCTGATCCGGCCGATCCTGCGCGTCGCGCTGAAACGGCGACCTGGGGGGACGCGGAGAGCCGCCGTCCCGTTCTTTCCGGCCGCCCGGCCCACCGCGCCGGTCGCCTCTGCCTGGTCCTGGAGACTTGGGTTTCATCCGCGTTTTCAGTCCTTTTCTATCGTTCTCTACTTGTCATCGCCTTCGACGAGCAGGCGCACCCGGGGCGCCAGCTCGGGCAGGCGGCGGTCCACTTCGGCCCGCAGATCGCGGATCCGATAGCGCCGCGACAGGTGATGCAGGACGAGCGCCTCATTGCGGAAGGCCCCCGCCCGCGCTTCGATGTCCCCGAGGTGGAGGTGCTTGTAGAGCACCCCCTTGTCCCGGTGCTCCTCGCCGAGGAAGGTGCATTCGAGCATCAGCACGCGGCTTTCGAACATCCGCGGCTCGAGGTCGAAGACCCCCGGCCCGGTGTCGCCACAGTACGTCAGCCAGTCCTCCTCCAACACTTCCGAGGTGTCGATCCCTTCCTCGCGCAGCCGGACCAGCTCCTCGCGCGGCAGGCCGGCGAAGGCGGCGGCCAGGCGGCGCTTGCGACGGATCAGGTGGTAACCGAGAGTCGGCACCACGTGATCCACCCGAAAGGCCTCGATCGCCAGGTTCCGCCCCACCTCCACCCGGTCTCCCGGCGCCAGCGGCACCAGATCGAACAGGTAGGTCGCGCGCTCCAGCCGCTGCGTCGCCGCGATCAGCGCCGCGAGCGGCTCCGCCGTCTCCGCCGGGCAGAAGACCCGGGTGTGAAGCGAACGATGGAGCGAGCGCTGGGAGAGCACGTAGGGCAGCCCCAGGGCGTGGTCGAGATGGCCGTGGCTCAGGAAGACGTCCTGGGCGCCGGCGAGTTGCAGGGCGCCGCGCCCGGTGTCGAACGCCAGACCCGGCGGGTGGACCCGCACCCAGGTCGCGTCCCCGGCCCGCGACCACCCCTCGATCCGCAGGTCTCCGATCCGCAGCTCGACCGGTTTCATGAGAGCGCCGGGGGACCGGCTCAGATCTCCCGGTACAGCCAGCGGCGCAGCGGCGCGAGCCGGTTGGCGACGCTGTCCCAGTCCGGCTCGATCAGCCACAGGGCGGCCGCCACCGACGACAGCAGCGAGTTGCCGTCCTGCGGGGTGAAGCAGAACCCGTAGACCCCGCGCTTCTTGCGCACCGCGATGGTGGGCAGCACCACCACGGTCTGCGACAGGATGCGCCCGTAGTACCCGTGGTCGCGGCCGAAGCTGAAGATCAGGTTGGCGTAGCGCTTGTCGGTGATCGCCACCCGCGGGTTGTCGCGCAGGCGCTGCCGGACCTCGTCGAGGCTCATGTCCCGGGTCAGCTCCAGGTTGAACCAGATCGAGTGCATGTACTGGGTGTTGAGCTTGACCGCGCTCGAAAAGAGGTTGAGGTCCTTGCTCAGCGTCTCGAAGACGTGATGGGCGTCGCGGGCGTGGTGGGTGCCGAAGTCGGCGTCGTCGTGCTTGCCCACGTAGGGAGCCGGGATGAAGCTGTCGGCCGCGGAGATGTCGTTCGCCCGCCGCATGCAGACGAAGGTCCCCTTGTCCAGGCAGTACTCCTTGTCGTTGCCCTCGTCGCAGACCGTCTTGATGAGTGTGGTGATGTTGTGGGTGTTGCAGGAGACGATCTGGATGAAGCGGTCCTCGCCCGGAATCAGGGTCTCGTCGTTGACGCCGCGGGCGTAGGGCTTGCCGAAGCCGAACTCGCTGCCCTGGGCGAGGAAGCCCTTGGGGCCGCTGACGCCCTCGTAGTACCGCTCCTTGTTCTCGTTGCCGGCCGGGGTGCAGTCGAGCACCACGGTGGCGCGCTCCAGCGCCTCCCGGGCGTCGTAGGTGGGCTCGTGCCCGAGCTTCTCGAACTCGCCGCGGACGTCTTCGTCGACCGCGAGCTTCGCCCCGCGCTCCATCAGGTGGCGGAGCCGCGAGCGGTCGGAGGCCAGCGGCGTCCGCTTGTGGAAGGTGACCTCGTCGATCCCCATCTTGTCGCGGAAATCGGTGAACAGGCCGATCAACGGCTCCCCGATCGTACCCGTGCCCACGACGTGGACAATCCTCTTCATGGGTGCCCTCACTGGAAAAGTTAGACGGTGCCCGCCTGGACAGCGCAGCGGTTGGGACGCTGGACTTTAGCACAGGCCGTGCCATGAAAAAGTTCCGCGCGATTTCCACAACGGCCCGGGCGGACCGCCCCCGGTAATTCCCGGCGCGCCCCCCGGCCAGCCTGCCTGTAAATCCTGCAAGCTCCTGCGGCAGCCGTCCGGAACCGATCCTGTAAAGTCTGCCGCGGTCACGATTTCCACCGTTTTTCCACCGGATTTCCACCTACACGTGGGGTGGTTTGAGGGGTTGACCACAAGATCTAGTGGTTCTAAGCTTCGAGGGTCGCACCCGGAGCAGAGCCCCCCAGAATGAATTCCATGGAGGAGACGTAGATGATCCAACCGGTGGTAGAGGAGCAGAGCATGGGTGTCAGGTCGTCGGCTTCTTCGGTCGAGGGCACCGCGAAAGGGGCGGGCACCGCCAGGAAGGGTCTGACCTTCCAGCGCTTCTATACCACCGCGGG
>DATAHG010000284.1:0-2827 GCA_036263295.1 Thermoanaerobaculia bacterium
CTCCTGTTCTATTCGGTGGACGAGGAGGGCGCCCTGCTCTTCGCGGTCAAGCCGGCGAATCCAGGGGCTTCCGGAGCGGCCGGGTTTGCCGCTTTTCGCCTGCCGGTCAAGGGCGCCGACCTCAAGGCTCAGGTCGAGACCTTCCGCCAGACGCTGATCGGCGACCGCCTCAACGCCGAGTCCTTGCGCGCCCAGGGGCAGCGCCTCTATGCCGAGCTGGTGCGGCCGGCCGAGTCCTTTCTGGAAAGGAGTGAGCGGCTCCTGATCGTCCCGGACGGCCCCCTCCACACGCTGCCGTTCGCGGCGCTCGTCCGCCAGGACCACCGCTATCTGGTCGAATGGAAACCGTTGCGCTTCGCCGTTTCGGTGACCGCCCTGGCCGAGCTTCAGAAGCGGCGCCGGCCGGGGGAAGGGCAGGAGGGCCGCGGGCTCGTGGCCTTCGGCGATCCGCTCATCGCGAAGACGGCTTCCGCCTATCCGCCGCTGCCCCAGAGCCGCGCGGAGGTGGAGGGGATCGCCCGGCTCTTTCCGGGGGCTCGGCTCTTCCTGGGCAGGGAGGCCACCGAGGAGAACGCCCGCAGCCTCGGACCTGACGCGCGCTGGCTGCACTTCGCCGTCCACGGCGTGCTGAACGCGAAGTTGCCGACTCATTCCGGCCTGGCGCTCAGCCCGCCGCCCGCGGGCTCCGAGGAGCCGGGCAATGGTCTCCTCCAGGCCTGGGAGATCATGGAGGATCTCCGCCTCGACGCCGACCTCGTCACCCTGTCGGCCTGCGACACGGCGCTCGGGACCGAGGTTGGAGGGGAAGGGTTGCTCGGCCTGACCCGCGCCTTCCAGTACGCCGGGGCGCGCTCGGTGCTGGCGACGCTCTGGGGGATCTCCGACCGCTCGACGGCGCCGTGGATGAGCCGCTTCTACCGCGAGCTGCGCGACGGCAAGAGCAAGGACGAGGCGGTGCGGGCCGCCCAGGTCGAGCAGATCCGCTCTCCCGACGGGCCCTATCCGTTCTATTGGGCGGCCTTCCAGCTCTACGGCGACTGGCGCTGAAGCTCGAAAAAGAGGGACGAAGTCGCGAGAGATCGTGACGGCGTGGAGAGAGAGCGTGACGACGTCTCGCCACTTCGTCACGAACTATCTGGGCTTTGTCATGATGTCCCTCCGAGTTGCGACGATGTCTGCCCACGTTGTCACGGTCTTTCTTCACTTTGTCACGTCGCAGGCTCGCTTCGTCGCAACGTCTCCTCGCGCCGTGACGAAATGAGGAGAGATCGTCGCGACTTGTCGAGAGGTCGTCACGACGCCGCTCCCTGTTGTCACGGCCTCTCCCGGTCTCGTCCCGATGTCTCTCCGTGTCGTCCTGGAGTTTCTCTATTTTGCGACGTTCTCCCGAGATCTCTTGACGGACTCTCCCTCTTTCTTCACGCCCTCTTCCAGGGTCGTCACGATGCGAAGAGGTGTTGTCACGGAGTCTCGGGACTTTGTGACGACACGGCGGTGAGTTGCGACGGCCTCGCGCGCGCCTGTCCTGCTTGAAACACAGGTTCTCGTCTCAAATGCCGGCGGCCGAGCTTCGGCATTTCCAGGGACACCTTTTCGGGTGCTAACATCCCTTAAAGTTGACGAAGTGAGAGAGAAAGCTCGGTCTTCCCGAGATTCGGCCGAGCTGGGGAGAGCACATTTTGTCCGACATCCATATCACCCGCGTGGTCCTCCGGGCCGTACACCGGGGAGACCTGCCGTTGAACGTCCTGCTGGAGATCGGCTGGCGGCATCTCCTGGAGCTCTGCCCCACCTGTGACCAGGAATACCGGGCCTGGCGACAGGAACGCAGAGCCATCCGCGCCCCCCACCTCCCACCCAAGGCTCTCGATCGCCTGCGCCGGGAGGAGAAGCGCGCCCGCCGCAAGGCCGAGGCCGAAGCCGCGGACCTGCTCGCGTTGCCTTACCCGCAGCGAATCGAGAAGCTCGAGCGGTCCCACCGGCGCTTCCGGGAGTGCCCCCTGGTCGCGCGGCTCCTGGAAGAGAGCCGGGGGCGGATGGCGGCGGACCTCGACGCCGCCGAGGAGCTGGTGGACACGGCGCGGGCGGTCCTGCTGCAGGCGCGGGACAGCTCCGACCTGCCGGGGCTGAGCGCTCTCGCCATGATCTACCGGGCGAACATCGCGCGCCTCCGCGGCCAGCCGGACGAGGCCCGGGAGCGCTTCGAGAAGGCCCGCACGATCCTGCGCGCGCAAGGGGTGACCGATCTGCTGATGTTCGGGGAGGCGGACGCCTTCGAGGCTCTCCTGGCGCTGGACCTGGGCGACCTCGTCGCGGCGCGGGAGCTGCTCCGGCGCTCGGTGGCGCTCTTCCTGCTGGGGGCGGAGCGGGAGAGGGCGTCCGGGCCGCTGCGGACGCTCGGCCACCTCTACCAGCTCTGCGGCCAGCCAGAGCGGGCGGCCGAGGTCACCCGGGCGGCCGAGCAGATCGCGGCGGCCGGCTGAGGGCCGGGCGGGCCTCGGCCCATCAGAACAGGTCGCTGTCGCCCTTGGTGTAGTACAGCTCGGCCGCCAGCTCTCCCTCCAGGTCCCGTTCGAACGGGACGAAGACGAAACCCAGGGCCTCGGGCTCGGGGCGGCGCTCGAAGCCGAGGGCGTCGATCCAGCGGCCCCACCAGGCGGGGCGGTCGGTGGCCCAGGTCTCGATGACCCGGGTTGCCCCATGGGCGGGCTCGGCCAGGACCTGGGCCAGGAGGAGGCGGGCGGCTTCCGGGTAGCGCGGGTCGAACAGGGCGTCCCCCCAGAACAGGCGGTCGCCGAGCTGGCGGAAGACGCCCCAGCCGATCAGC
>DATAHG010000285.1:0-9673 GCA_036263295.1 Thermoanaerobaculia bacterium
CCGCCGGCGCGGTGGCCCGGCCCGGGCAGGCACCCCCTGGTGCTCCTTCAGCAAGCCGCCGTGAATCTTGGCATCGAGGAATTGAAAGATGGCGGCGTGTTCGCGGTCAATGGACCCCCGGGGACCGGCAAGACGACTCTGTTGAGGGACATCGTGGCCGCGGTCCTGGTGCAACGCGCGGAAGCCATGGCCACGTTCGACGATCCATCAGCAGCCTTCATCCCTTCCAATCTGAAGATCAAGGCTGGAGACGCCTGGATTCACCTCTACCGGGTCGACGCCAGAATCAAGGGCTTCGAAATGATGCTCGCCTCGTCGAACAACAAGGCGGTGGAAAACGTCAGCGCCGAGTTGCCGGCATCGAGCGCGGTCGCCGACGACGCCACCGGCCTGCGCTATTTCGCTCCTCTGTCGAGCACGCTGCTGGACCGGGATTCCTGGGGCCTGATCGCCGCCGTGCTGGGCAACTCGGCCAATCGGAGCCGTTTTCGCAACACCTTCTGGTGGCACAAGGACGTTGGACTTTCGACCTACCTGGCTGCGGCGAGCGGCAACCCTCAGGTTTTCGAGGAGATCGATCCGAAGACCCAGCAGGTCGTCAACCGGCGCCCACCTCGCATTGTCACGGAGGCGGACGCGCCTCGCGATGGCACCGAGGCCTTGCGGCGTTGGCAGGCAGCCCGGGCGGGCTTCCGCAAGGCTCTGGCGAAGAGCCGCAAGGTCCTGGCGGAAGCTGCGGCGGTCCGTGAGAAGGCTCGCGCCCTTCCCGAACTGGCCCGGCAGGAAACCGAGGCAGCCCGTGAGCTGGTAGCGGAACGAGAGGCCGAAGCGCGACATCGGGCTGAGGTAGAAGTGGCAGGGTCTCGGATCCGCGAGGTCGAGGAGGAACTGGGCCCTCTGGCGGAGCGCCTGGCGGAGCTCGACCGGCTCTCGCCGAGTTTTCTGGCCCGACTCTTCCGAACCCGCCGGGCGCGCGAATGGAGCAACGCTCGCGCTCCGATTTTGGCAGCCCACAAGCAGGCCCGGGAGGCTCTCTCGACGGCCTCCCGGACGCTGTCCGAAGCGGATGGCGGCTTCCGCGACGCCGTGAACCGGAGAGAGAAGACGGAGCAACGCTGGGCCGCGATCTCACAACGCCACAAGGCGGAGCAGAGCGAGATCGATGCAGTCCGCGGCCGGATCGGACACGGTCTCCTCGATGCCGAGTTTTTCAATCTCGATCACGCGGAGCGCCACAAGGCCGTGCCCTGGCTGGATGCGGTCCAGCAGCGCGCCCGCGACGAGGTGTTCGTGGCCGCGGTCCAGCTCCACAAGGCTTTTCTCGACGGCAGCGCGAAGCGTCTGCGGCACAACCTTGGGGCGTTGATGATGATTTTCAGCGGGGGCTCCCTGCCCGCCGAGAAGCGACATATGACGGCGGAGCTGTGGGCCTCTCTCTTCCTGATCGTGCCTCTGGTCTCGACCACGTTCGCCTCCGTCGGGCGGATGCTGGGGAGCCTGCCTCCGGAGAGCCTGGGGTGGCTTCTGATCGACGAGGCCGGACAGGCCCTTCCCCAGGCAGCGGTCGGAGCGATCCTGCGGACCCGCCGCGCGGTCGTGCTGGGAGATCCTCTTCAGATCGAGCCGGTTGTGACGTTGCCGGATCAGTTGACCTTTGCGATCACCCGGCGGTTCGGAGTCGATCCGGACCGCTTCAATGCACCGGGCGCTTCTGCCCAGACTCTGGCCGACATGGCGACCCCGTACTATGCGGATTTCCCCAGCCGGCAGGGGAGCCGCTCTGTGGGAGTGCCTCTGCTCGTCCATCGCCGATGTGCCGATCCGATGTTCAGCATCGCGAACGCCATCGCCTACGAGCACCTCATGGTGCAGGCCAAATCCCCGGCAGACTCCGCCATCGGATCCGTGCTCGGGCTCTCCTGCTGGTTCAATGTGGAAGGAGAGGCACGAGACAAGTGGTGCCCGCAGGAAGGAGATCTGGTGCTCCGCCTCCTGTGGAAGCTTCCCGAGGCAGGCGGAGCGCCAAGCCTTTATATCGTCACCCCCTTTGTCGCGGTGGCGGACGGCTTGCGCAAGCTGATCCTTGAAAGCGGCGTTCTGGACCGCTGGACCGACAAACCCAGGGAGTGGGTCTATGAACGTGTCGGTACCGTCCATACCGTCCAGGGCCGGGAAGCGGAGGCCGTGATCTTCGTCCTGGGCGCTCCCGATCTTCAGCAGACCGGCGCGCGAGGATGGGCTGGAGGCCGGCCGAACCTGCTGAACGTCGCCGTTACCCGAGCCAAGGAGCGGCTCTACGTGGTCGGCAATCATCGTCTATGGTGCGAGGCCGGGCTGTTCCGGGATCTGGCGGCCCGACTGCCGGTGCGACGGGAGCCTTGATCTCTTCTAAAGTCGCTTTGAGCATCCGCAGCGCCAGATCGATCGTCCGGCGATGCGTGCGGAACGCGAGGGCTGCCATGCGGAGGTTGAACCGGCCGTCGAGGAGGGTCGAGGACAGGAATACCCGGCCGTCCTGGCGGAGGCGGTCGACGATCTCCTGATTGATGCGATTGCTCTCCTCCAGGCCGATGCCCGGCGGTGACCAGCGGAAGGTCACGACGGAGAGATCGGGCTTCGGCCCGGCCTCGAAGCCGAGAGCCTGGATCTCGCGGTGGAAGTAGCGGGCCAACAGCAGCTTTTCGTCGAGCGCGGCCTGGAAGGGTTTGGTCCCCAGGGGATGAGGGGCAGCCACATGCGGAGTGCGCGGAAATGTTTCGAAAGCTCGGGCGACAGGTCGGCGGGGGAGATCTCGCCGGGCTGCCGCTCGGCATCTTGCATGTAGTTGTAGTTGCCCTCTGGCCGGTTCAGAGTAGAGTGGAGTTGCTCGTCTTTCGGCGCTGTTGGAGGGAGCGCAGCGGCGGCTGACGGGACTGCTGGAGATTTCGCCGGTGGAGGCCGGCCTGCAGACCGCGGGCTGGTTGCGGGAGGGGATCGACGGCGAGGCCGCCGCGCGAGTCGCCGCGGCCCGGAATGTCGAGGTGACGCCCCTCCGTCGTCTCAGCCGCCTCAGCCGGCGGCGCGAGGCCCGAGAGGGGTTGCAGTTGGGGTTCGCGGCGGTGGATGTGCGCGAGATCCGCCGCGGCGTCCGGGAGCTCGCGGCGGCGCTGGAAGGGGTGTCGCTTCCGCGCTAGACTCCGGGGCGGACCGATCCCTTTCCTCCTGGAGGAGCCCATGAGCCTGCGCCGACTTCTTTCCTGTCTTGCCGTCCTGCTGGGTGTGATGGGAGGGGCCTTCGCCGCGTCTCCGGCGGCAGCTGCCGGGAGCGCCGGGGTGCCTCCGGAGTCTTTCTCGGACCTGCGCTGGCGCCTGGTCGGGCCGTTCCGGGCCGGGTGGGCGACGTGCGCGGCTGGGATTCCGGGGGGGGAGACATTTTATATCGGCACGGCAGACGGCGGGGTCTGGAAATCCCCCGATGCCGGGGTCACCTGGCAGCCGCTCTTCGACCATGAGGCTTCGGCTTCGATCGGGGCGCTGGAGATCGCGCCCGGCGATCCGCGCATCCTGTATGCCGGGACCGGGCAGGTCACGACCCGCTGGGACATCGTCTCCGGCACCGGCTTCTACCGGTCCCGAGATGGCGGCAAGACCTGGGAGCAGCGCGGCCTCGCAGGCAGCCGGCACATCGGCCGGATCCTGGTCGATCCGCGCAATCCGGAGGTGGTGCTGGTCGCGGCGCTCGGGCCTTTCTTCGAGCCGGGGGGGGAGCGCGGGGTCTACCGGAGCACGGACGGCGGCGGACGCTGGGAGCGGGTGCTGGCGGTGGACGACCAAACCGGCGCCACCGATCTGGCGTCGGATCCGGCGGCGCCGGATGTGATCTATGCGTCCTTCTGGCAGGCGCGCGGCTGGCCTTGGCTGTCCTACTTCACCCCCAATGTCGGGCCGGGTAGCGGGATCTTCAAATCGACCGACGGCGGCAAGACCTGGGCGCGCCTCTCCGGGCACGGTCTGCCCGAGGTCCCGGTGGGGCGCATCGGTCTGGCGGTAGCCCCGGGGAGCCGGGGGGCCCGAATCTACGCGACGATCGACGGCGCCGGGGTCGCGGGTCTGTACCGGTCGGACGACGGCGGGGCGAATTGGCAACGGGTGAACTCCACGGCGAGCCTGGCGGGAGCCTATTTCGCGAGCCTCACGGTCGATCCTCGCGATCAGGACACGGTCTACGTCATGGGTCAGTCGATCCGGCGATCGACCGACGGCGGCAAGACGTTCGGGTTCGTGCGCGGCGCGCCCGGCGGCGACGATTATCACTTTTTGTGGATCGACCCCGAGCATCCCGAGCGCATGATCACGGCCTCCGACCAGGGCGCGAGCGTCACGGTCAACGGCGGCGAGTCCTGGAGCTCCTGGTACAACCAGCCGACCGGTCAGTTTTATCACCTCGCCGCCGACGACCGCTTCCCGTACTGGATCTACAGCGGCCAGCAGGACTCCGGCACGGTGGCGCTCGCCAGCCGCAGCGATTACGGACAGCTCACGTTTCGCGACTGGCATCCGGTCGGCGGCGAGGAGCGGGACTATGACATCCCGTTCCCGGGCAATCCGGACATCGTGTTCGGCACCGGCCTGGGCGGCAAGGTGACGCGTTGGGATGCCCGCACCGGGCAGGTCCAGACCGTGTCGCCGTGGCCGATCTCGAGCTACGGCCAGCGGCCGGGCACGGTACGCTACCGCGCGTCCTGGATCAGTCCGCTGGCGATCTCGCCGGTCGCGCCGCACGCGATCTATATGGGCGCGCAGTTGCTCTTCCGCTCGGTCGATCAGGGGCTGACCTGGGAGATCGTCAGCCCGGACCTGACCGGGGAGGTGCAGGGCGCGAAGGGGTGCGAGGGCGACGTGCCGGTCGAGCGGGCGAAGGCCTGCGGCTACGGCACGATCTCGACCATCGCGCCGTCTCCGCTGGAGAAGGACCGGATCTGGATCGGCACCGACTCCGGCAGGATCCAACTGACCCGCGACAACGGCAAGACCTGGCAGGATGTGACGCCGCGCGGCCTGCCGGAGTGGAGCCGGGTGGGGCAGATCGACGCTTCCCCGACTTCGCCCGGCACGGCCTATGCCGCGGTGGATCGCCACCGGTTGAACGATTTTCGCCCGTCGCTTTACGTCACGCATGACGACGGCAAGACCTGGCGTGAGGCGAGCGCCGGCCTGCCGGCGGACGCCTGGGTCGCCGTGGTCCGCCAGGACCGGGTGGCGCCGGGCCTGCTGTTCGCCGGCACCCGGCGGGGTGTGTTCGTGTCGTTCGACGACGGCGCGAGCTGGCAGCCGCTGCAGGCCGCTCTCCCGACGACCGGCATCAACGACCTGCTGGTCCATGGCAACGATCTGATCGCGGCAACCGAGGGGCGGGCGATCTGGACGCTCGACGACATCACGCCGCTGCGCCATCTGAGCCGGGGTTTGCCGGCGGGCACGGCGCTGCTGCCCCCCACCCCGGCCTATCGCCTCAGCGGCAATCAGAACCGCGACACACCCCTGCCGGTCGACGAGCCGCGGGCGCTCAATCCCCCCGCCGGCGCGGTGATCGATTACGTCCTGGCGGCGGCGCCGCGCGGGCCGGTCACGCTGGAGATCGCCGATGCGCGCGGCCAGGTGGTGCGGCGGTTCCGCAGCGACGAGACGCCTGTCCGTCCCCCATCCAACCGGTACTTCTCCGAGGATTGGGAGCAGCCGCTGGAGCCGCTGCCGGCGCGGGCTGGTCACAACCGCTTCGTCTGGAACCTCCGGCTGCCGCGCCCGCGGGCTCTGGACTACGAGTACACGTCCGCCGCCGTGCCCGGGGCGGATACACCCCAGGTGCCGCAGGGGATGTTCGTGCCGGCGGGGAAGTACACGGTCCGCCTGACGGTAGACGGCCGTGCCTCGACCCAGCCTCTGGAGGTCCTGCTCGATCCGCGCTCGGACGCCGCTCCGGCCGACCTGGAGGTGCTGCGCGCGTTTTATGACGAGGTGGTCCGGACGCTGGAGCGGGTCACCGATGCGCAGGAGCGGGTCAACGCGATCGACGCGCGGTTGAAGAGCCTGGAAGGGGAGGCGGCGAAGCGTCTCGCCGCCGAGCTGGACCGCTTCGCGAAAGAGGACAAGCTCGACGACATCGCGGGCGTGCTCGGACCGCTCGCGACTGATCTCGAGGCCGCGGACCGGCGTCCCACCGGACCGCAGCGCGAGGTGTTGACGATGTATCAGAAGCGCTTCGAAACCGCGCTCGGGCACTGGCAGGCGATCGCGAACGGTCCGCTCAAGGAGGCCGACGCCGAGGCACGCAAGGCGGGACTGCCGCCGCTGGTCAAATAGGCTGCGGCGGGAGCCGGGGACAGAATCTTCCTGGCCCGCGCGTTGTTATGGACAGCGTGGGCCCGTTCCCTGGTGGGCGGTCGCCTGTTCTGAAGGATCGACAAAGACGTGAAAACGCCCCTTGTTTTCGCTGCCCGTTTGCGGTTTGTCGGAGTGCTGGCCGTCCTGGCCCTCCTGTTGACCGCCTGGCCGGCCGCCGCCGCGCCGGCCGCTTCCTCCATCCTCGACGACGAGGCTTTCCGCGCCGACGTCAACGCCGGCCTGGAGCGGCTTTATAAGATGGACTTCGCCGGCGCGGAGGGGGTCTTCGCGCAGATCGACCAGCGCTATCCCGGCCATCCGGCCGGCCCGTTCCTCAAGGCCCTGGTGCCCTGGTGGAACATCCTGCTCGATCCGGAGAATCCGAGCCACGACGCCCAGTTCATGGAAGCCATGGACCAGGTGGTGGCTCGCTCGGAGCAGCGCCTGCGGAAGAATCCGAAGGATCTCGACGGCCTCTTCTTCAAGACCGGCGCCTTCGCTTTCCGGGCGCGCGTTCACACCTATCGCGACCGCTGGATGAAGGCGGCCCAGGACGGCCGGCGGGCCCTGTCGAACCTGAAGGAGCTCCACCGCCGTCAGCCGCAGAACGACGATCTCTACTTCGGCCTCGGACTCTTCGACTATCTGGTCGATGCCGTCCCGCGCGAGCATCGCTTCCTCGGGGTCTTCGCCCGGATGTTCGCCCGCGGCGACCGGCAGCGCGGCCTGGCCGAGCTCGAACGGGCGGCGACCCGCGGCCGCTTCGTGCAGGCCGAGGCGCGCTTCGCCCTCTACCAGGTCCACTACATCTTCGAGAAAAACCCGGACAAGGCGCTGGAGAACCTGGCCTGGCTGCGCCAGCGCTATCCGACCAACGCTCTGTTTCAGCTCGAAGAGGGGAAGGTCTACGCCAATCAGGGGCGCTGGGCCGAGTCCGCCGTGCTGCTCCAGCAGGTGGCGGAGCTGCAGGTCGAGGGGCAGTCGGGTTACAGCGGAGCGCTGGCCGAAAAGGCGCTCTACTGGCTGGCGCGCGGCGAGATGGCCGGCCGCCGGTTCGACGGTGCCCTGGAGTATCTGGACCGTCTGGACCACCTGGCGGCGGAGCGCAACTACAACGCCTATTTCCAGGCCGCCGGCCGCCTGCGCCGGGGGATGAGCTACGACGCCCTGGGCCGGCGCCAGGACGCCCTGCGCTGCTACCGGGAGGTTCTGAGCATGGGGAGAGGGGCCGGGGACGACGTGCGCGACCGGGCGCGGGAGCTGTTGGAGAAGCCGTTTTCCGGTTGAGGCTTACAGATCGGGCATCAGGAAGAACCGCCGGGCTCGGTCCGAGGTCAGGGTGTCCGGGCGGTAGTACGAGTCGAGGACCGAGGGCTTCCAGGTGAACAGGTCGGGATTGCGGGCCGCGAACCCTTCCCAGCCCTCGCCCTCGCTCCCCGCGGCCATCCGTTCGTGGATCAGGAAGAAGTAGGCCCAGGTGATGGTCTCGTGGTAGAGGCCGGTCGCGCCGTGGGCGGCGGCGAAGCGCTTCAGCGATTCGGTGAAGCGGGTCAGGGCTTCGAGCAGCGGCCGGTCGCTCAGGTAACGCCAGGCTACCCAGACGTGATCGCGGTGGTGGAAGCGGTCGGCGGGGAGGGTCGCGTCCTCGAAGGCGCGCAGGAACTCGCCGTCATCTCGGTCCATGCTCAGGATCCAGGGGGGCTTTGTGGGGCGCGGGCGACACACACCACCGAGCCTCCGAAGGGGAGGCGGGCGAAGCTCAGCAGGTGACGCTCGGAGCCGAAGACCGAGCGCAGGGCGCGGTTGACCGGGCCCCAGGGCAGACGGAGAGCCGAATAGGAGCGCCGGCCCCCCTGCCGCACCCGCGCCGCCACCCGGGTCGTCAACATGAGCGGGAAGAGCAGGGAGTTGCAGTAGCTCGCCAGCTCGACCTTGAGGCCGGCGCGCTGGAACAGCTTGCGAAGCGACCCCAGGGTGTAGCGCCGGTAATGGCTGTGGTGCTCGTCGTGGTGCGTCCAGAGCCACTGGTAGGCCGGCACGGTCGCCACCACGACTCCCCCCGGCGCCAGCAGCTCGGCGCAGCGCCGCACCGAGGCGAGATCCTGCTCCACATGCTCCAGCACGTCGGTCAACGTGATGACGTCGAAGCGCTCGTCGGTGAAGGGGAGCGCGTCCGGCAGCCCGCCGAGCCGGATGTCGGCTTCGGCGACCCGGCGGGCGAGCTGGATGGCGTCCTCGGAGGGCTCGACGCCCCAGACCTGGCCGAGGTCGGCGAGCATCCGCAGGTTGGCGCCCGTACCGCACCCGATGTCGCAGAGACGCAGGGGCCGACCTGCGCGCTCGGGGGACCGGGGCGCGTAGCGGCCGATGAGGGTCGCCACGATGCGAGCCCTCCCCTGGAACCACCAGTGGTGGTCCTGTCTCTGGTACATCTCCTGGATCAGCGCGTTTTCCATCGGGCTTTTCGTCCGGGGCCCGGCTTCCTGTGAGCCGGCCTGCTTCGGTGGACGGATTTTATGTCAAAATCCTCTCATACTGCTTTTGCACGAGCAGCTATATCTCCCGATTCAGTCCCGGGCTCGGCCCGGGTCCGGGTGGAGCTACTGCATGAACGTGACGCGACTGAACGCCTTCCGGAGCTTCGACAGCCTGTTGGAAATGGGCAAGAGCCACGCCGCCGCCGGCGATCACCAGCAGGCTTTCGCCCTGCTCTCCGAGGCGGTGGAGAAGATGGGCCGGGAGGCCGACTCCCTGAGCCTGGCCGACGGGGCTGCCCTGTTCCTGAATCTGGCGCTGGTGGCGGGCCGGATGCAGCGGCCCGAGCTGGGGATGAAGTTGCTGGAGCGCTCGCGCGAGCTGTTCGCGCAGGTGCTGGGGAGCGAGCGGATCGTAGGGCCGCCGGACCGGCTGTCCGGTCTCGGCGGCGCCCAGGGCTGAGCCTACTCTTCGCCTTCGCCCTCGCACTCCAGGAGGGCGTCGTTGGTGATCGTCCAGCTCTGATTGTTGCTGCAGATGTCGACGTCGGCGACCTCGCACTCGTCGCCGTCTTCGTCGACCAGCTTGACGTCATAGGCCGCGCAGGGGATCGAGTGGAGGAGGAACGACCCACCGTTGGCCTCGATCACCTCGTCGCCGAGCTGGTCCGGGCCCCACTTCTCCTGCTCGGTCGGCGACAGGAAGAAGTGGTGGATCTCCCAATCCGACTTGTTCTTGATGGTCACGTTGACCTTGCCGGCTTCCGCGGGAACGCTGAATCCGACAAGGGACACGCAGGTCAACACACCGGCCACAGCAAGGACCGCTCTCTTCATTT
>DATAHG010000286.1:0-3037 GCA_036263295.1 Thermoanaerobaculia bacterium
TCCGGCGCGGCGTTGGCCACCGCCACGGCCAGGATGCCGCCCAGGGAGGCCCCTCCGGTCACGATCTTGGTCCCCGGGTGGAGCCGCTCGATCTCGGAGCGGAGGAAGGCGATGTCGTCCAGCATGGACTGGAGGTCCCAACTCGCCATGACGGAGCAGTCCAGGAGCCCGGCCTCGCAGGTGCCGGCCGGGATGCCTTCGAAGCGCGGCGAGTAGCCGTAGACGTCGAAGTTGCGCAGGGCGAAGAATTCGGCGATCGAGCTGCCCGGGGCGCCGTTCGGGTCGCGCTGCTCGTAGAAGCCGGCGAAGGTCAGGCCGAGCGGCGGCAGGAAGAGGATGGAGCCCTGGAGCTGGCCGGCCGGTACGTTTTTCACCAGCCGGGTCATGCGGAAGCGGTCCAGCGGATGGCTGCCGGCCTGGACCAGGGTCTCGGTCCGGATCAGGCCGCCCTGGCGGGTCTCGCCGCTGCCGATCACCTGGTAGGGACCGGCGGCAAAGGCGTTCGAGGCGAGGACGGGGAGCAGACTGCAGAAGGCGGAGAGCAGGACTACCGGACGAAATCTCATCGGGTTCTCCTCCTGGAGGGGGCGGGCCGGGGGATCGGCCCGCATCTGTCTACAAAACCGGTGCCGGCCGGTCTCTCGGCGAGACCGGCCGGCCGGCGTTGTCAGACTCCGGCGGCCCGGGCCGGGGCGGGATCCGCCGCGGCGGGCTGGACGGCCGGTCTGCGCAGGAAGCGCCACCCCGCGAAGAGCAGGAGGAAGAGGCCGAGCGAGCAGACGATCGCCGGGCCGCTCGGGAAGTCCACCTGGTAGGAGGCGATCAGGCCCACGGCGCTCGCCAGGAAGCCCATCGCCCAGGCGATCGCCACCCGCGCGCCCCAGCGGTCGCTGCTGCCGAGGGCGATGATGGCCGGCGCCACCAGGTAGGAGAAGACCATCAGCACTCCGGCGATCTCGACCGACAGGGTGATCACCACGCCGAAGGAGAGGTAGAAGAGGAAGTCCCAGAGCCAGACCCGCATCCCCTGCGCGTAGGCCCGGTCGGGGTCCTCCGTGATCAGGATGAAGCGGCGCCGGAACAGGTAGTGGAAGAGGCCGACCAGCGAATAGATCACCAGGTCTTTGATCACGGTCGGCCAGGTGACCCAGAGGATCGAGCCGGCCAGCAGCTCTTTGATGTGCTCGGCCCCTTCCGGCGCGCGGTCCGCCACCAGGATGGCCGCGGCGGAGGCGATCACGTAGGTGATGCCGATGATCGCCTCTTGCGGCACTCGGCTTTCGCGGGTCCGCGAGCGGGTGAAGCTGAAGATCAGCGCGCCGACCACCGCCGCTCCCAAGGAGTAGGCGAAGGAGGCCGGCGAGCCGGGCTCGTGCCCCAGCAGGAAGGCAACCACGGTGCCGAGCGCCGCGATCTGGGCCAGGGCGAGGTCCACGAAGATGACCTGGCGCAGCAGGACGTGCAGGCCGAGGTACCCGTGCACCCCGACCAGGATGAGGCAGGCCGCGAACGGCGCCGCCATGAAGGTGAGCATCTCGAGCATCGGCGTCCCTCTAGGCCGCGTAGGCCTTGGCGAGCTGGTTCACCCAGTTGTCGATCAGGTTGAAGTAGGAGTCGGGCCCCGCGCCCGACGGCCCGAGCGGCACGATCACCGCCTTGGCGCCGGTGCGCTGGGCGATCGCCTGCACCTGGCCGGGGTCGTAGTAGTCGGGCGCCATCACCACCGGGACTTTCTGCGCCTGCATCTCTTCGATCAGCTCGTGGACGTGCTTGGCCGACGGCGGGATGCCCGGCTTGGGCTCGACGTCGTCCACCACGTTCAGGCCGAACAGGGCGGTGAAGTAGACCCAGTTCTTGTGGTAGGTCACCATCTTGCCGCCGCGGAAGACCATCCCCTTGCCGAGCCAGCCGCCGAGCAGGGTGATCAGCTTTTTCCCCTGGTAGTCCTTGGTCTGCAGGAAGGGGATGAGCTTGCCCTGCCGCGCCAGGTTGTCGAGCGTGGCGGCGCCCAGGATCTTGGGGAGCTGGTCGCCGTAGACGGCGGTGTCGAGGCGCTGCCGGAAGGCGGCCAGCCGGCTGTCGTAGGTGGCGGCGTTGGCCGGATCGACTCTTTTGAGGCCGGCCGCGATGTTGCCGGCGATGATCTTGGCGTTGAGCGGGCTGGTGTGGATGTGCGGGTTGCCGTAGATGTGGATGTCGCCCGCCGCGCGGCTCGGGTTGGTGGGGATTTCGAGCAGGGGGACCCCCTGGCTGGCGTTGACGTAGCCCGGCTGCCCTTCGCGGATGCGCGGGTTGCCGGATTTGTCGACCAGCACCGGGGCCCACAGCTCGAGGTCGAGGCCGGTGGTGACGAAGACGTCGGCGTCCTTGAGCATCAGGGCGTAGGACGGCTTCGGCTTGACGAAGTGGGCGTCCTCGCTGCCGCCGGAGATGGAGGCGGCCTGGACTTTGTCGCCGCCGACCGCCGAGGCGATCGAGGCGTAGGCCGGCAGGGTGGTGACGACTTTGATCGGCGCCGCGGAGGCCGCCGGTATGGCCATGCCCGCGGCCAGGGTGACCAGGACCGCCGGCAGGATCAGGGCTCTGAATGTTGGGGACAGGGCACGTCGCATAGCTCTCGCTCCTAGTAGTTCTCGTGCTTGTGGGGACCGGCGGACCAGACGAGCTGGAGGGTGAAGCGCCGCTCGGGTCCGGTCTGGTCGTCTTTCAGGTAGCTGAATTCGCCGCGCAGGCGGACGAACTCGCTCTGCCACCAGGTCAGGTTGGGGACCAGCGCCCAGCGCAGGTTCGCCGGGTCGAGCGGATCCTCCACCCGGTCGTAGCGCAGGCCGGCGTAGGTGTTCTGGGCGACCAGCCCCTCGACGTAGGAGTAGCCGCCCCAGGCTTTCTGCCGCACGCCCAGGGCGTCGTCGCGCTCGGAGCGCAGCAGCTCGGTGCGCCAGGTGATCTCGCGGTACTTGGCGCGCTGCGGCGGCTGCCAGTGGAAGGTGAGGTCGGTGCCGTAGAGGCGGCTCTCGCCGCCCAGGCCGTTGCCGCC
>DATAHG010000287.1:0-5161 GCA_036263295.1 Thermoanaerobaculia bacterium
CGGGCGGGCCTCTTTCCATAAGACCGCAAGGGAGAGACGATGACCGTAAAGCACGTGGTGTCGCTCACGGACGTGGGCGCCGAAGGTCTGGCCGGGCTGGTGGACGACGCTCTGGCCGTGGCGAGGGGGGAATGGGACGGCCAGCACCCGCTCGCCGGCAAGCACGTCGGGATCTACTTCCGCAAGAGCTCGACCCGGACCCGCACCTCCTTCACCGTCGGCGCCCAGCGTCTCGGCGCCGCGACGATCGCCTACGGCCCCAACGACCTGCAGATCGTCACCGGCGAGACCATCCAGGACACCGCGCGCGTGCTCTCCAACTTCCTCGACGCCCTGGTCATCCGCACCAACGATTCGGTCGAGGAGATGCGCCAGCTCGCCAACCAGGACCGCATGGCGATCGTCAACGCCATGAGCGAAAACGAGCACCCCACCCAGGCGGTGGCCGACCTCGCCACCCTCAAGGAGCGCTTCGGCCGGCTCGACGGGCTGCACGTCCTTTATATAGGGGAGGGCAACAACTCCACCACCGCCCTGGCGCTCGCCACCGCGCTCACCCCCGGCCTGCGGCTGACCATCGTCACCCCGGAGGGCTACGGCCTGCCGGCCGACTTCCTGGCGGCGCTGCGCCCGATCGCCGGCGCCCAGGGGGACGCCGACCGCATCACCCAGCACCACTCGATCCTCGAAGCACCGCCGGTGGACGCGGTCTACACCACGCGCTGGCTGACCATGGGGGTCCAGAAGGCCGACGTCGATTGGCTCGACCGCTTCCGCCCCTACACCATCGACGCCGCCCTGATGGCCCGGGTCACCAAGGACTCCGGCACGGTCTTCCTGCACGACCTGCCGGCGATGCGGGGCTACGAGGTGCTCGACGAGGTGCTCGACGGACCCCAGAGCCTCGCCTTCCGGCAGGCCTACCACAAGATGACCGGCGCCATGGCCGTATTGCGCTGGTGCATCGGAAGCTGAGAGGAGACCGAGCGGGAACGCCGCTTGCACCGCTCTTGAACCGATGGCCGAGCAACCGACCGCCCCCGTGCTGCGCATCTTTCCCCTCACCGGGTCGCTCCTGCTGCCCGGCAGCTTCCTGCCGCTCAACATCTTCGAGCCGCGCTACCGCAGCCTGGTGGCCGGCGCCCTGGCGGAGTCCCCGGGCGAGCCCGGCACCCCGGAGGGCAAGGCCTATATCGGCATGATCCAGCCGCTCGTCCCGCGGCCCGACAACCGCGGCCCGATCGAGACGGTGCTGGAGAACCCCGAGCTGTACCGGGTGGGCTGCGCCGGCCGCATCGACCGCTGCGAGCCGCAGCCCGACGGCCGCTATCACCTGCTGCTGCGCGGCATCTGCCGCTTCCGGATCCGCGAGGAGCTGGAGCTGGAAGACGGCTATCGCCGGGTGGTGCCGGACTACTCCGAGTTCCAGCACGACCTCACCGAGCCGACCTTCAACCTCCACCCCGGCCGGCTGCTGCGCGCCACCCGCGAGTTCGGCGAGCGCCACGGCTTCGCCTTCGAGCTGGACGTGCTGTCGGCCCTGCCCGGCATCGTCCTCCTGAACGGCCTGGCGGCCGCCCTGCCGTTCTCGCCGCCCGAGAAGCAGGCCCTGCTCGAAGCGCACGGCCCGGCGGAAAGAGAGGAGCTTCTCCTTTTGTTGATGGGGATGGGGATCGACGCCCACGCGATGGACGAGTCGTACACCCCGCCCACCCTGCACTGAAAGAGAGCGAGGAACCCACTATTTCCCACCAGATCGACGGCGATACGCGCGGCATCAAGGCATCGGACCTCGCCGCGCTCGAACGTACCTATCGGCGCCGCGTCGATCCCCGGCAGGTCGTCTCCCCGGAGCTGGCCCGGCATCTCACCGAGACGTCGCGGCGGCTCAACCGGCAGGTCGGCGTCTTGCTGGGGCGCGAAGGCACCGTCCGCAACGTCATCGTGGGCGACGCCCACAGCCTGGAGCTGCCCGACATCGGGCGTCTGCGCGGCGGCGTCGGCCGCTTCCGCGGCCTGCGCCTGGTCCATACCCATCTCAAGGGGGAGCCCCTCACCCGCGACGACCTGAACGACCTCGCGCTGCTGCGCCTGGACCTCGTCGCCATGGTCGAGGTCTTGCCGAGCGGCCTGCCGGGCCGGATGGAGGTGGCCCACATCTCGCCGTCCGCCATGGCGGAAGAGGCCGCGCCGCAGGATCCCGCCGGAGAAAACGGCGCCGCCGTGCGGCTGCTGGAGCCGTTCGAGAAGATCCAGGCGCCGGACGTCTACCAGCTCGACTTCGATTTCCAGGCCACCGTCCGCGCCCTGGAGGACGAGCTCGCCCGCGTCACCCGCGACGCCGGGGAGACCGAGAGCGAGCGCGCCCTGGTGGTCGGCATCGTGCCCGACGACGAGCACTTCGCCGAGATGCTGGAGCTGGTCCGCTCGGCCGGCGTGACCGTGGCCGGCACCGTGCGCCAGAAGCGCTCCGAGGTGCACCCGCGCACCGTGGTCGGCCGCGGCAAGCTGCAGGACATCGTGCTCGAAGGCATGCGCCGCCGCGCCAGCGTGGCGATTTTCGACATCGACTTGAAGCCCGCCCAGGCCCGCGCCTTCGAGGACGCCACCGGCTTGAAGGCGATCGACCGCACCCAGCTCATCCTCGACGTCTTCGCCCAGCGCGCCCGCAGCCGCGACGGCAAGCTCCAGGTCGAGCTGGCGCAGCTCAAGTACTCGCTCCCCCGCCTGACCGAGCGCGACGCCGGCCTCTCCCGCCTGGCCGGCGGCATCGGCGGCCGGGGACCCGGCGAGACCGTGATGGAAGTCGGAAGGCGGCGCATCCGCGACCGCATCCGGGCGCTCGAGAAGCAGGTCGAGAGCCTCTCTCACCAGCGCGACCTGCGCCGGAGGCGGCGGCGTGACGAGGGGATCCCGGTCCTCTCGATCATCGGCTACACCAACGCCGGCAAGAGCACGCTGCTCAACGCCCTCACCGGCAGCACGGTGGAGGCGGAGGACAAGCTGTTTATGACCCTCGACCCCACCAGCCGCCGCCTGCGCTTCCCGCGCGAGGGGGAGGTGGTGGTCACCGACACGGTCGGCTTCCTCGCCGACCTGCCAAAGGACCTGGTGGCGGCCTTCCGGGCCACCCTGGAAGAGCTGGAGGACGCCGACCTGCTCCTCCACGTGGTCGATGCCGCGGATCCGCGGATGGAAGCCAAGCTGGAGGCGGTGGAGCGCATCCTCGCCGAGCTCCACCTCGACGGCATCCCCCGCCTGGTGGTGCTCAACAAGGCCGACCGCCTGGAGCCCCATCAGGCCGAGGGGCTGGCCCGGCGCTACAGCGGGGTGGCGGTCAGCGCCGTCCGGCGGCTCGGCCTGGCCGAGCTGATCCACGCGGCCGAGGAGCGGCTGGGGCGCGGCAAGCCGCTGGTCCACGACTACACGGCGCGGCCGGACACCGCCGGGCAGCCGGCGGTCTGAGCCATGTCGTTGCCACTGTAGAGACGCCCCGTGGGGCGTCTCCGAGGCGGAGAAAACCGGGGCCTCGTCGAAGGCGGCTCGACGGGCTCCCAAATCCCGACCCGCCATGCCCCGCCCAGCGATCTCGCCAGGTCGAACCGCCTTTCCCGCCCCGGAGACGCCCCACGGGGCGTCTCTACATTAGCGGCTTCGCCGATCGGCTCAGGCCGGTCTCTGGTTGACCTGTCACGCTTTTTTCACACGAGGCACTCCTTAATTTGTAGACCCATTTCCCAAATCCGATGTTGTTCTGGAGAAAACGGGGAATCGGTTTTCAATGCGGTCGACCCTGTGGGTAGCACGCTCCCCACATTTTTGGAGGAATGCCTCATGATCCGTAGTGCATTCGGAAAAGTGTCTCTTGCCCTGGCGGCGACCGCGTTGATCGCGGGTCCGGTTCTTGCCCAGAGCACCAACACCCTGCAGACGCCCCCGATCAAGATGGGGACCTCGGGCGGCAGCGCCAATGACTCGTCGCGGTCGTTCTGCTGCGCCGGCACTCTCGGCGCCCTGATCCTTTACAACGGCGTGCCCCACATCCTGAGCAACAACCACGTGCTCGCCCGCTCGGGCAGCGCCGCGGTCGGCGAGGACATCGTCCAGCCCGGCCTGATCGACAGCGCCTGCCGCACCACCGGCAGCAACGTCGTGGCCGACTTCGCCGGCGACAAGACGCCGCTCGGCACCAATGTCGACGTCGGCATCGCGGCGGTCCGCACCGGCATGGTCGACCCGACCGGCGCCATCCTCAACGTCGGCGTGCCGTGCTCCAGCACCCAGACCCCGACGGTCGGCCTCTCCGTCCGCAAGAGCGGCCGCACCACCGGGCACACCACCGGCACGATCCAGGCGGTCAACGTCAGCACCAGCATCCAGTACCAGTCCGGCTGCAACTCGGGCAAGAAGTTCACCGCTTCCTACACCAACCAGATCTCGATCACCCCGGGCACCTTCAGCGCCGGCGGCGACTCGGGCTCGCTGATCTTGTCGAACGACGGCACCCCGAACCCGGTCGGCCTGCTCTTCGCGGGTAGCAGCGCGGTGACCATCGCCAACCCGATCCAGTCGGTGGTCTCGGCCCTCCAGGCCGGCGGCAACACCGTCAGCTTCGTCGGCACCGCCTGCAGCGGCACCGGCGCCAGCACTGCCGACAGCATCATCGCCGGGATCTCCGAGTCCGAGGTCCAGTACGTCAAGGGCATCAAGGAGCGCCATGAGGCCTCCCTGTTCGCCCGCCCGGGCGTCGTCGGCGTCGGCGTCGGCAAGGTGAACGACAACTCCGACACCAACGAGGCCGCCATCATCGTCTACGTCGAGTCGAACAAGTCGGCCCTGCCGAAGGGCTTCCCGAAGCAGCTCGACGGCATCAAGGTCCGCCTGATCCCGACCGATCCGATCGTCGCCCGCTGCGGCGCCTGATCCGCCTCTTTGCCGGGGGCGCTGCCCCCGGCTTCCCTTCCGTTATTCTTCTCCCGGGCGGCGGACCTCTGCGGTCCGCCCGTCCGGGAAATTGCTCGCACCGTCTCTCACCTCACACCCCGGGCTGTACCTCCACATCCCGTTCTGCTCGGCGATCTGCCCGTACTGCGACTTCGCGGTGCTGACCGGCGGACCCGCGGTGCGCGCCCGCTTCACCGACAGTCTGGCCGCCGAGGCC
>DATAHG010000288.1:0-9691 GCA_036263295.1 Thermoanaerobaculia bacterium
TCGAGGTCCCCGCGAAGGCTGCTGAGGTTATCGCGAAGACAGATGGGGCGCCGGCAAGGGAGTCCGGCATGCCGGCAAAGGCTGCTGAGGTGCAGGATGGAAGAGCTGGCGTCCCGGCAAAGGGTGATGAGCTCCGAACAAGACCTGGCTTGAAGTCGGATTCATCCGACGCTGCCCCCATAGCCCGGGAATTCATTCCCGGGCGGGGGTGCCGCTTCGCGGGAGAGGGCGCCGCCGCCCTCCAGCGCCTTAAGGTCGGCGCCTATGCCCCCGAGTAGGGAACTCCGGCTCGCCAAGGCTCCTACGCCGCACCCCGCCAGCCCGATCCCCGCCAGCACCCACCCCCATATCCACCCCGTGGGACGGTAGTCCAGCCGGATCCGGTGGCGGCCCGGAGACACCTCGAATCCGAGGAAGCCCGAGGCGACCCGGCGGGGCGTTCCCGGCCGGCCGTCCACCTCGACTCTCCATCCGGGCGCGTAGCTGACGCTGGAGGCGCCCACGCCGCCGGTCCGGCTGTCGGTTTCCAGATCGAAGCCGTTGGCGCGCACCCGGAGGAGCCGGACCCTCCCCTCTTGCTTCGTCAGCCCGCTTGATTCTCCGGGACGGGCCTCGACCGGCATCCGCGCCAGGAAATCGCGGTTGGCGACGGTCCACCAGGTCACCTCTCCCGGATCCGGGGAGCGCCACAGGCTCGCCGGGAAGAAGAACAGGGGCAGGGCCTGGGGATTGCGCCAGATCTGGCCGCCCGCATCGTTCCAGGCCGGCTGCCAGGGCGGCGGCATCCGGGCGCGGTGCCGGGTCAGCAGGTAGCGCACACCCAGGAAGTCTTGAAGCGCCTGCGGGTTGCGCCCGGGCTTGAGCAGCACGGTCTGCCCCAGGTGGAAGCCCGCGCAGTAGCCTCGGCCGACGATGTGGGCCGCTCCGGCCGGCCGCATCGGATCGTTCCCGCGCGGATCCCAGAGCCCATAGAGGACGGGAAGATCGGGGTAGAGGTCCCAACCCTCCGCGACGATCCGGAACGGCGCGCCCTCCTCCCGGCTGCGAGCCGCCTCCTCGATCACGGGGCGCAGCACGGGCGGAGCGGCGAGGTCGAAGCGGGCCGGGAGGACCGGATGGTATCGCACGCCCAGGACGGTCAGGTCCAGGATCAGGGCGCCGACGGCCACCCAGGAGGCCTGGTTCCGCAGCCGCGGTAGGGCCAGGACCGCCAGCACCGCGGCCACTCCCGCGAGCGTGGCGACCCACCAGGCCTGCTGCCAGGGGGCTCCGGCGGGCGGCGGAGCCAGGACCAGAGCCAGACCCGCCAGGGCCAGAGCCACCCCGGCGACCCGGCGTCGTTCCTGGAGAAGCTTCTCCAGGGAGAGCCCCGCCGCCACGGCGACCGCCAGCACCCAGAGCAGCCGCAGGCGTCCGTGAGCCGCCGCCCCGAGCCCTGGCAGGGCGATCACTGCCTCGAAGAAAGGGGGTACGCCCAACGCGGCGAGCAGGGTGGCCAGGCCGCCAGCCAGAATCCATCCCACTCGACCTCGCAGGACCACGGCTCCAGCCAGGGCCAGACCGAGCGCGAGCAGTCCGCCATAGAGGCTGCACAGCTCGTTGAAGTTGCCGGGACCTCGCCAGTTGCCGTCCCGCGGGCTGCCCAGGAAGAGCGGATCGGCCAGGAGGAGCAGGAAGCGGGGCTCGAAAGGCGGCGGCTGCACGGCCATGAGCCCGGACCGCTCCAGCACGACGGCGCGCTCGCTCTCCGGCAGTACTTCCAAGACCGGCAGCAGCACCGGTGCCGCGAGGCAGGCCGCGAGCCCTGCCGCCGCGGCAAGACGGGCGAGGAAGCGTCCGCGCGGGATCCCGCCGCGCGAGACCAGCAGGGCGGCGGTCACTCCACAGCAGGCCAGGGCTGTATGAGCCAGCGTTTCCGGGTGCCCGGCCGTGGCCATCCCCCAGGCACACACGACGAGACCGGCGAGCCCGCCCCGCTCACCGCGCCGCAGCAGCACCAGGCCCAGCATCACCCCGGGCAGGAAGACCGCCGCCATGCCGAGTGGATGGTAGGCCCAGGCGATCTCATAGCTGGAAAAGGCGAACGCGACCGCGGCCACCGCCGCCCCCGCTCGACCGCCGCCGAGCGCCAGAACCAGGGCATAGGTCAGCAGCAGCGCGAGCAGGACCTGCCAGGCTACCGTCAGGGTGAGGGCGCGCAGCGGCGGAAGGGGGAGCGCCATCAGGTGGAGCGGAGCGAAGGGGGCCGCCTGGGCGCTGCCGAGGAGCGGCTGCCCGGTCCCGATCTCGTGCGTCCAGAGCGGGGCTTCGAGGCGCAGCAGACGCTCCCGTGCCAGCGTCCGCATGGGGAGCACGAAGAGCGGGATGTCGGCGAGGAGCGGGTTCGCGGCCTTCACCTTCTCCGGCAAGGTCTCGGACCAGGGGCGCACCCGGTAGGCGATGTCAGTCGGGACCTGGATGTCCGGCGTGGCGAGCGGCACGGCGAAGAAGGCGCCGGCGAGCAGGAGGAACGCGGCGCCACTCCGCCAAGACACCTCCGGCCGCCACCACCACACCAGAGCCGCCAGGAGCGCTCCGCCCAGGCAGTAAAGAAGCAGGTCCACTGAAGAACAGCATACGTGTCCACCCCGGGAAGGCGTCACAGCGGATCGAGGGAGGGCGGCGTTCCCTCTTTCCGCGAAGAGGCGTTACTCGGATTCGTCGCCCGGATGGTCCAGCAGGTAGCTGACGGGCACCAGCTCGAAGCCGGCGGCGCGCAGCCGGGGGATCTCCTGGGCGAGCACGGCGAGGGTGGTGGGATAGGGATGGCCGATGGCGATCGCCGAGCCGCGCTGGCGGGCCAGGGTCTGCAGGCGCTGGATCTGCACCTGGATCGCCTCGGTCTTCTGATCGTTGTCGAGGAAGACCTGGCGCTCGGCGGAGGGGACTCCCAGGTCCATGGCGGTGCGATAGCCGACGCTCTGGGCGCTGGTCCGGGAGTCCAGGAAGAAGAGCTTGCGCCCCTTGAGGACGCCGAGGATCGCCTCCATGGAGCCCTCGTCCTCGGTGAGGCTCGACCCCATGTGGTTGTTGACGCCGGTCGCGCCGGGCACCGCCGCCAGCGCGTCGGCGGTCAGCTCGCGGAGCTGCGCCCGGGACATGCCGAGGAGCAGGGCGCCCGGGCCGGGGTTCTCGCTGTTGCGCGGCTCCATCGGCAGGTGGCAGAGGATCTCCTTGCCGCGCTTCCGCAAGTCCGCCACCACCTCGGCGGTGTGGTCCTCGAACGGCAGCACCGAATAAGAGATCGGCACCCCGAGCTGTTCCAGGGTGTGGACGTCGTCCAGGCTCCGGCCGAGGTCGTCGATCACCAGGGCGATGCGGGCGACCGGCTCGGCACCAGGCTCAAGAGTGGCATTCGACTTGTTCGCCGCCGGGACCACGGTCGCGGCGGTGGAATCGCTCGCCGCCAGGGTGGACGCCTCCGCGGCGGGGAGCGCCGACCGCGCCGCATCCCCCTTCTCCTTGCGCTCCTTGCGGCCCGCGCCGGCGTGCTCCGCCGATGCGGAAGAGTCGGAAGAGTCGCCGTCCCGCTCTGCCCTTGCCGGACCGGAGGGGCGGGAGAAACCGCCTCCCTGGACGAAGAGATAGAGGATCCCGGCACCGAACAGGATGCCGAGGAGAAAGAGCCAGAAGCCCCCGCCGCGCCGGGACGAGGCCCGGCCCGGGTTGCGGGGGCGGCGGTTGGGGACTGGGGTACGGCGCCGAGCCATTCGTGAGTGTCCGGAGGAGAGAGCTGGAAGAAGGCTGTCGGTGCTCGCCTGACGGCGGGCTCAGGCAGCCTTCTTCGCGGGCTCCTCCTGCCCCAGGAGATGGCGCACGCCGCGCCGCAGGATCAGCTCGCTCAGAGGAGCATCCTTCTCCAGGTACGTCCGGGTACGCTCGCTGACGGACACATCCGGCTTGAGCCCCTCGTTGAGGAGCTTGTGGTCCGGACCGGTATAGAACGCTTCGGTGTAGAGCAGGCGGCCGCCGGAGGAGAGCTGGGCGGTCCCCATGCGGCCGGCGTGGCCGAAGGTCCGCTCGCCGACCAGGTCGGCCTTGAGGGCCTGGTGCAGCACCGTGGCGAAGACCTCGGCCGGGCCGAGGGTGCCGCGGTCGATCAGGACGACCACCTTGCCGCCCTTCCAGAGCGGCGCCTGGCCGGCCTTGTAGGCCTTGAGGACCTCCTGGCGGCGCTGCAGCGCGCCGAGGTCGCCGGCGGCGAACAGCTCGGCGGTGGCGTAGGCGAACTCGGCGTCCCCGGAGGAGACGCCGCGCAGATCGACGACGACCCCGCGCGGCCAGGCCTGGTTCTGCAGGAGCTTGCTCACCTGGCGGGCCGTTTCGGGTCCGAAGGTCTGGATGCGCAGCACCGGCGCCCCTTCGAAGTCGGAGAGGCTCGGGGCCGGCGGATCGAACGGCTTGAGCTCGAAATTGGCCTGCGCCGGCTCACCGATGCGGAGGATGTTGAGGGCGACCTTGGTGCCGGGCGCGCCCGCCATGATCTCCTGGATCTCCCAGAGCGGCATCAGGCGGGTCGATTTGGCGTTGACCTCGGTCACGATGTCCCCCGCCTTGACGCCGGCCTGGTCGGCCGGGCTCCCCTGCTCCACCGCCACCACGTAGGCGATGCCCCGCTCCTTGAGCAGGACGAGACCGCTCTGCCGCTTGCCGGCGCTGAGCGTCTCGGCATAGCCCTCCACGGCCTTGGCCGGGACGTAGAGCGAGAAGGGGTCGAGGGCGTCGGTGGTGCCGTCCAGCGCTCCGGCCATCAGGGAGTCGAGGGAGGGCTTGTCGACATGGGCCTGGCGCGTGAGCGTCAGCACGTCCATGAACACCGACAGGTACTTGTGCAGGGAGTCGTCTCCCGCCCCCGCGGTGTTGCGGTCGGCGGCGCGCAGGAGCGTGCCGGCAAGAAGGGGGAAGACCAGACAGGCCGAGACGAGGAAGAATAGGATGCGACTGCGATTCATTCGTCTTACCGTAACCAGCTCAAAGGGTCCTCGGGTCGGTTTTCTACTCGGATCTCGAAGTAGAGCCTGTCCGAGGCCAGCCCTACGACGTCCCCCAAAGATACCACATCTTCCTTGTTGGCCTTGAGTTGGGACAGGCCGGCATAGAGGCTGAAAACGCGTCCCGGATGGACCAGGATCACGGTCGTCCCGTAGCCCTGGAACGGCGCGGCGTAGAGCACCTTGCCGGGAAAGACGGCCTTCACCTCGCCGCCCGGGGCGGTGGCGAGATCGACGCCGTTGTGGGGCACGCGGGTGCGGTAGCGCGGGTCGAGCTGGGGCCCGAAGCCGGCGGTGACGCGGCCCGGGGCCGGCCAGTCGAGGACGCCGCGGAACTCCTGCATGGGGGTCCCGGCGGGGTTCCCCGGATTGCGCCCGGAGAGCATGTCGAGGAAGGTCGCGAGCTTGCGTTCGCGGTCGGCCAGGGCGCTGGCACGCTCAGAGAGGCTCTGCTGGTCCTGCTCGGCCCGGGCCAGGAGGGTGACCTTGCGGGACCGCAGCGCCACCAGCTCGGAGCGCCGGGTCGCCTCGCTGGAGATCCAGCGCTCCAACTCGGCGCGCCGGGCCACGAGCTGGTCGCGCTCCTTGCCGAGCCGCTGCCGGGCCTCCTGGTAGCGGGCGATCGAGTCGCGGTCGCGGCGCGCGAGATAGCGCATCCAGCGGACCGCCGGCAGCAGATGGTCGTCGGGCTTGAGGAGGAAGAACAGCCGCAGGTAGCCCTGGCGGCCGAGGCGGTAGATCCCGGTGAGCCGGCGGGCGAGATCGCGCCGCGCCCCGCTGACGGCGCTCTCCAGCCGGCGGACCTCCTCCTCGCTGGCGGTCGCCCGCTGCGCCGCCAGGTTGCGGGCGGCCAGAGCCTCCCGGAGACGGGTCTCCTGCAGCCGCAGCTCCAGGTCGGTCGCCGCCAGCTCCCCCTGCAAACCGCTCTTGCGCCGCCGGGCCTGCTCGACCTGTCCCTGAAGCCGGGAGATCTCCTGGCGCAGGGCGGTCAGCTCCTGCTCCCGCGAGACCGCCCGCGGCTGCCCCGCGGTTGGCAGAGACGGGCCGGCCAGCAGGAGCAGAAGGAGGAGGGCGGCCCGGCGGCGGATCATCGAGAGGATGATAACGGGGATTCTTCAGTCGGAAGAGAGTGCGACGCTGGCGCCCAAACCCTGTGCTTGACATCTTCCATGGTATCGCTGACGATACTACATGCTCGGGCCGCGAGTGGTGCTCGACACCAACGTGCTGGTCGCTGCCGCGCGATCAAAGCACGGCGCTTCGGCAATGCTTTTATCTTTGGTCGGGACGGGACGCTTCGAGGTCTGTATATCGGTTCCCCTGCTCCTGGAGTACGAATCCGTATTCCTGCGCTCCGTGGAGCCCGGCTCGCCTCAATGGCAGGGCCGGATGGACATCCTCGACTACATCTGCTCAGTAGCCGAGAGGCAGGAAATCTTCTTTCTCTGGCGCCCCTTCCTGCGCGATCCGAAGGATGAGATGGTCCTGGAGACCTCGGTAGCCGGAGGTTGCGGCACTATCATCTCGTACAACAAGAGAGACTTCGTGGGAGCGGACCAGTTCAACCTGACCATCAGCACTCCCAAGGAGTTCCTTGAAACCATTGGAGCACTGTCATGAGCACGATCAGCCTGCGGCTCCCGGACTCCCTTCACCGGCAGATCCGGCGCCTCGCTGCCGAGGACGGAATCTCGATCAATCAGTTCATCAGTACGGCGGCGGCTGAAAAGCTCGCCGCCTTGATGACGGTCGAATACCTCGAAGAGCGCGCCAGGCGAGGAAACCGCGACAGGTTCGAGGCCGCTCTCAGCAGCCTGCCTGACGCTGAGCCCGAGGACTACGACAAGCTCTAAGCCGCAAGGCCTTGTCACCCTCGTTCACCGCGCCACCGCCTGCCCCGGCGCCGCCGCGTTCCCTTCCAGGGCATTCAGAAGGAAAGCCATCTCGTCGGCCGTGCCTTCGATCAGCTTGCTGGTCGGCTTGCCGCCGCCGTGGCCGGCGCGGGTCTCGACCCGCAGCAGCACCGGGTTGGTGCCTTTCTGGGCGTGCTGCAGCGCCGCCGTGTATTTGAAGCTGTGGACCGGCACCACCCGGTCGTCGTGGTCGGCGGTGGTGATCAGCACGGGCGGATAGGCGAAGCCCTGCCGCAGGTTGTGGTACGGCGAATAGCCGTAGAGGACCTTGAACTCCTCGGGATCGTCGGGCGAGCCGTAGTCCGCGATCCAGCCCCAGCCGATGGTGAATTTGTGGAAGCGCAGCATGTCGAGCACGCCCACCCCCACCATGACGGCGCCGAACAGCTCCGGCCGCTCGTTGAGCACCGCCCCGACCAGCAGGCCGCCGTTGCTGTGGCCCGCGATCGCCAGGTGGCGCGGCGAGGTGTAGTGGTTCGCGATCAGCCACTCGGCCGCCGCGATGAAGTCGTCGAAGGTACGGTGCTTGTGGAGCCGCGTGGCCGAGCGGTACCACTCCTGCCCGTACTCGCCGCCCCCCCGCAGGTTGGGGATCGCGAACACCCCGCCATGCTCCATCCAGACCACCGCCGAGAGCGAGAACTCCGGCAGGGACGGGATGTTGAAGCCGCCGTAGCCATAGAGATAGGTCGGCCGGGCGCCGTCGAGCTTCAAACCCTTTTTATAGGTCAGGAACATCGGCACCCGCGTGCCGTCCGCGCTGGTGTAGAAGACCTGCCGGGTTTCGAACGCGCTCGGGTCGAAGGCCAGCTTCGGCCGGCGGAAGAGCGTGCTCTTCCCGGTCTCCAGGTCGTAGCGGTAGATCGTCGCCGGGGTGGTGTAGCCCGAGAAGGAGTAGAAGGATTCGCGGTCGTCGCGGCGACCGGAGAACGCTCCGACCGTGCCGAGCCCCGGCAGGCCGACCTCGCGCACGAGGCGCCCGCCGCGATCGTAGACGCGCACCTGAGAATGGGCGTCCTGAAGATAACGGCCGATGAAGTGGCCGCCCAGGAACTGCACCCCTTCCAGGTTGTCCGCCCCTTGCGGGATCACCTCCCGCCAGTTCTCGCGCGCCGGGTTGCGAGTATCGATCGCCACCACCTTGCTGCGCGGCGCCTCCAGGTTGGTACGGAACCAGAAGACCGGACCGTCGTTGTCGACGAAATTGTAGGAGGCGTCGAAACGGTCGAGCAGCGGCTCCACTTTCGATCCCGGCACCGTGAGATCGCGATAGAAGACGCCGTTCTCGCTGCCCGCCTCGGTCCAGGCGAAAAGGATCAGATAACGGCCGTCCTCGCTGACCTGGGGAATGAAGCCCATGGTCTTGCGGTCGGGCCGCTCATAGACCAGCTCGTCCCGCGACTGCGGCGTGCCGAGCTTGTGGTAATAAACCTTGTGAAAGTAGTTGGTCTCTTCGAGCGGACGGCCTTCGCGCGGCTCGTCGTAGCGGCAATAGAAAAAACCCTGGTTGTCGTGGGTCCAGGCGGTGTACGAGAATTTCACCCAGCGCAGGTGATCGGCGGTGTCGCGGCCGGTCGTCACGTCGCGCACTTTCCATTCCTGCCAGTCCGAGCCGCCCGAGGCCAGTCCGTACGCCAGGTAGCGTCCGTCTTCGCTCACCTGGTAATCGGCCAGGGCGATCGTGCCGTCCTGGGAGAGGGTGTTGGGATCGAGGAGGACGCGCGGCGTCCCCTCCAGGCTGTCCAGGGTGTAGAGCACGCTCTGGTTCTGGAGGCCGTCGTTCTTCGACAGGAAGTAGCGGCCCCCCTGCTTGAAGGGTGTGTCGTAGCGCTCGTAGTCCCAAAGCTCGGTCAGGCGATGGCGGATCTCGTCGCGTTGCGGCAGGCGTTCGAGGTAGGAGAAGGTCAGGCGGTTCTGGGCCGCGACCCAGGCGCGGGTCTGCTCGGAGTCGAGGTCCTCCAGCCAGCGGTAGGGGTCTTCCACCCGCTGGCCATGGAGGACGTCGACCTGATCGCCGCGCGGCGATTCGGGGTACTTGAGCGGGGGCGAGGGCGAGGACGGCTTCACGGACGAAGACGGGGCCGAGGTCTGCACCGGCAACTCACCGCTCCCCGCGCATGCCGCCAGGACGGCGGTCAGCACCAGGCCGAATCGTTTCATCGAGGTCTCCCAGGTCCATTCTTTTCCTGTTCCAGTCCTGTTCAGAGATAACCCAGAGAACGGAGGTTCTTCAGGTACTCCCCGCCTTCCGACTGCGGCGGGGTGGGCCGGTTGGGCTCGCCGTAGGTGGCGACGGTGACCGGCGGCGCCGGCCACGCGCAGCCGGCCGGCGGGGGCGGCAGCTCGCCGCTCTGGGGGAGCCCCAGGGCCCGCAAGAGCCCGGAGGCCACGGCCGCCGGTGAAATCTCGGGACGACGGATCTTGACCGGATCGCCGGCCGCTCCGCAACCCGCCCGCCGCCAGATCAGGATCCGCCCCTCGCCCCCGTGGCGGCGCCGGCCGGGGTCCAGGACGACCGCGACGGTTCCGAAGCCCTCCAGGGACTCCCCCACCAGCCGGTCCGCCTCCCGCAGCTCGGAGCGCACGAGGTCGGCGAAGGCCACGTCGCCGCCCTGCCAGCCGTCGGCCGCGATGTCCAGGGCCGGCAGGTAGAGGGCCGCGGCGCGCGGCGCGGTCCGGAGCCGCTCCGCCAAGGCGGCGCGATAGAAGCGGTCGGGGTCCACCGCCTTCTGGAGCACCGCCGCGGCG
>DATAHG010000289.1:0-3814 GCA_036263295.1 Thermoanaerobaculia bacterium
CTGCCGCGCACCCAGATCATCCGCGGGTCCTGCGGCGGCTTCGCGTCGGCCGGACCGAGCCAGAGGCCGGGATAGCCCGGCTCCATCCGCATCTGCCAATCGCCCGGGATCTCGACCGTGAACGGCAGATCCTTGCCCGGGCCACCGCTGAGAGTGACGCGGCGGTACTCCGGCTTCTTCTCCGCCGCCTTGCTGGCGGCGGGGGGGGCGGCGCCCAGTGAGCCGGCGACGGCCAGGGCGAGCACAAAAGCGAACAGACGGCGGTGCATCATGAGTTTCTCCAAAGGGATCGATCCCGGGCCGAGCCGGGCCGGAAAGCATGGCATAAAATCCGCCGGTGTCCAAAGCCGCCGCCTTCCCCGACCTGCCGCGGATCGACGTGGTCATCCCGGCCCTGAATGAAGAGGCTTCCCTGCCGCGCGTCCTGGCGGACCTCCCGCGGCCGCCGGTGCGGCGGATCGTGGTGGCGGACAACGGCTCGACCGACGGCACCGTCCGGGTGGCCCGGGAGGGAGGCGCGGTGGTGGTGCCGGCGCCCCGGCGCGGCTACGGCAGCGCCTGTCTGGCCGGCCTCGACCACCTCCGCCACCACGACCCGCCGGACCTGGTCGTCTTCGTGGACGCCGACTATTCGGACCACCCCGAAGAGCTCCCCCGCCTGATCGCGCCGATCCTCTCCGGCGCGGCCGACGTGGTGATCGGCTCGCGGGTGCTGGGAGAGCGCGAGCCGGGCGCCCTGCTCCCCCAGGCGCGGGCCGGCAACCTGGTGGCCTGCTGGCTGATCCGCCTCCTCTACGGCCACCGCTACACCGACCTCGGCCCCTTCCGGGCGATCCGCTGGGACGCCCTGGAGCGCATTGGCATGTCGGACCCCAACTTCGGCTGGACCGCCGAGATGCAGGTCAAGGCCCTGCGCCACAACCTGCGGGTGGCCGAGGTGCCGGTCTCCTACCGCCGCCGGGTCGGCGTCTCGAAAATCACCGGCACCGTCACGGGAACGTTGCGGGCCGGCTATAAGATCCTCTGGACCGTGCTGCGCTACAGCCGCGGATAGACCATCAGAAAGGGAGAGGAGAGCTGCTCATGGGCGATCCCGTCCGGGCCGAGATCGAAGTGGAAGTGCGCTACGCCGAAACCGACCAGATGGGAGTGGTCCATCACGCCAACTACATCATCTGGTTCGAGCTGGCGCGGACGAGCCTCTGCGCCCTCTCCGGCTACCACTACGCGGATATCGAAAAGATGGGGTATCTCCTGATGGTGACCGGCGTCGAGGTCTCCTACCGCCGCTCCGCCCGCTACGGCGACACCGTGAAAGTGACCTGTTGGGACGAGCGCCTCGGCAGCCGCGGAGTCCGCTTCGCCTATGAGGTCACCCGCGACGGCGATCTCCTGGCGACCGGCGCCACCGATCACGTCTGGATCGAAAAGGCAACCGGCCGGCCCTGCCGGACGCCGGAGCCGCTGCGCGAGCCGTTCCGGCGGCTGGCGGGGCTTGGCGCTGAGCCTGAATAGAAAGAATGCCTCAGCCCGCCTTCCGAGACAGGGCAAGCGGATTTAACTAGAGACCTGTACGGCCCCAAGCCTCGGGGCCGCACAAAGCCTCTTGATACTTGGCTGGCACCGATACCACCCAACCCACCACCCGGCTCCTACCAGCCAACGCGCCCTCCGTCGACTCTAGCCCTTCGCTGGACTCAGCTTGCGCACCGACAGCACCCCAGGGAGCAGACCGCCGACCCAGCGCCGCAGAAGCCCTGGCAGTCGGTGTTCTGTCGGCAGTACCAGGTGCCCGCGGGCTTGCACTGGTAGGCTTGGGCGGTGGAGGTGGCTTCCGGCAGGGTCACGTTCAAGGCAAAAAGAGAGAGGAGGAGAAGGCCGAGGACGGCGATCCTTTTCATAACGACTCCTTTTCAACAGGTTCAGGCACTCCATTGTGCCCGTTCCCTACCATGAAGGTGCCGATAGTGAGCAGGACGGGCTCCTCACAGGGCACACCGGATAGAAGAGCGAGAAGGTGCCCGTGCCCGTGATCGGGTAAGCCGACAGGTCGAGTATTGGGAAAACGAGATCTTGATGCAGACCCTCTACCGACAGGTGATCCAATAGACCCGGCCGGCCCTCGTTACGCCACGGCCGCTGGTACCGTGGCCGTGGCCGTCAACGTGGCCGTCAACGAAGGCCGCCGGCTGAGCTCGGGCAGGCGGTCGGGCTCGACCGTGTAGGCCCGGAAGCGGCCCGCGCCTTCGTCCACGAAGACCACGGCCCAGTCGCCGGCGAGGTCCCCGGAGAGCGGCTCGCCGGTTTCCATTCGATCGAACAGGGCGGAGATGTCGACGGTCGAGGGGAAAGCGGCCCAGTCCTTGCCATGAGCGATCGTTCCGGCGCGATCCACGCCGCCGCTGTTGACGAAGCGCAGGCGGTTCTCCTCGTAGAGCAGGGCGCCCTGGATGAGCTCGCGCTGCCAGTCCTCCAGGGCGGGATGGATCGCGATCCAGTCTTCCAGGCGGGGGCGGACGGCGCGCCAGGCCGGCCAAGCGCTGCCGGGCTCGGATTCGACCTCCTGCCGCGAGATGCCGCCCTGGATGGCCAGCACGTTGTAGAACGTCTGGATGAGCCCGGCGCCGGACATCCGGCCCATCACCGCGACGGTGAGCGGGGCGATGAAGACCGCGTAGGTGAAAAACATTTCGACCTGAGCCATTTGAGCGAAGCTGCCCGCCGTGGTGTGGGGAGCGAAATAGCCCGCGAAGAACTCCGGATCCGCCTCGATGGCTGCGGCGTCCTCCGCCGGCACGTCGAGGAACGGATATTCGATGCGCAACGAATCGAGATCGAAACGGGCCGGCAGACCAACGCGGGAGAGCGGGGCCGGCGGCCAGGTGCGCAGGCGGTGGAATTGGACCGTGCCGGCGCCGAGCAATTTCAGGTCGGCTCCCATCGCGATCGTGGCGGACAGCTCTTCCGGGGTCTCGTCCGGGAAACCGATCACGAAAGAGCAGGTCGAGCCGATCCCGAGATTGGCGAGCCCGGTGATGGTCGAGACCACGCCGTCCCGCTTCAATCCTTTTCGCATCACTTTCTGCAGGCGCGCCGAGGCCGACTCGATTCCGAAGAACATCGCCCAGCAGCCCGCCGTCTTCATTTTCGGCAGGAGGCCGTGCAGATCGATGTCGGTGCGGTGGTTCGCCATCCACTCGACCGGCAGGCGCGACTCCCGGAAGGCCTCGCTCAGCTCGTCGAGAAAGTCGCGGTCCACCGTCAGCAGGTCGTGGACGAGCATGAAGCCGTTGTAGCCGTACCGCTCATGAAGGAAGCGGACTTCGTCCAGGATCGTGGCGACCGGCTTGACCCGGTATTTGCGCTCCCAGAACGGCGCGGTGCCGCAGAAGGAGCAGGCGAACGGGCAGCCCCGGCCCGCCTCGATATAGATCGTTCGGCGCGCGGTGCCGGCGGGGATCTTCGCGGCGTAGCGGCCGATGTCCACACACCTCTCCACCGCCGGCCAGACCGCGGGGATCTCCGCCAAATCCAGCAGCCCGCGGGATGGGTTCTGGCGCGCCTCCCCTTCGACTCGATGGCACAGCCGCGGGATGTCCGCCACGGCAGAGCCGTGGGCGAGGGCGTCCAGCAGCGCCGAGAACGCCTCCTCCCCTTCCCCTTCGATGGCGTAATCCAGCTCGGGGATGCGCTCCAGCGCCCGCCGCGTCAGCGCTCCGAAATGCGAGCCCCCCGCGACCGTCACGATCGATTCGTCGCACTCCTTGATCGTCCGGGCCAGGCGCTCCGCCTGCAGGCTGTTGTTGAACATCGA
>DATAHG010000290.1:0-2539 GCA_036263295.1 Thermoanaerobaculia bacterium
GGGATCCCGTAGAGCAGGATCGCCCCGCTGCACATCGCGCAGGGGGAGAGCGTCGTGTAGAGGGTGCACTCCCGGTAGACGGCGGCGGGCTGGCGGCCGGCCCGCTCCAGGGCGTCCATCTCGGCGTGCAGGACCACGCTGCCCTGCTGCACCCGCCGGTTGTGCCCCCGGCCGAGGACGGTCCCCTGGTGGACCAGGACCGAGCCGATCGGGATCCCTCCCTCGGCCAGGCCCTGCCGGGCTTCTTCGACGGCGATGCGCAGGAACGGGTCCATGCAGGGATCATACTCCGGCCCCTTTGGTATGGTTGCCCTCTCCGCCGCGAACCCCCGGCCAAAAAAAGTTTGCGCGGCGTGTCGATTTCGCGGCTCCCCGTTCGTCGCCATCACAGAGCGCGGGTTGAGAACAGCCGGAACCGTCCGGCGGCCCGGCTCCCAAACCAGAAATCCAAGGAGGTATGACAATGCGATTCATGGTGATCATCAAGGCCAACCAGGACAGCGAAGCGGGCGTGATGCCGAGCACCGAGCTCCTCGAGGCGATGGGCAAGTACAACGAAGAGATGGTGAAGGCCGGCGTGATGCTGGCGGGCGAGGGGCTCCACCCCAGCTCGAAAGGGAAGCGGGTCCGGTTCGAGGGGAACAAGCGGACGGTCATCGACGGCCCCTTCGCCGAGACCAAGGAGCTGATCGCCGGGTTCTGGCTGATCCAGGTCAAGTCCCTGGAAGAGGCGGTCGAGTGGGTCAAGCGCATCCCGAGCGATCCGAACGAGTCCCAATCCTCCGAGGTCGAGATCCGCCAGGTCTTCGAAATGGAGGACTTCGGCGAGGAATTCACCCCCGAGCTGCGCGACCAGGAAGCGCGCCTGCGCGACGAGATCGCGTCCAAGCAGTAGCGGCGGACCGCCGCGGCTTGCACCGACGCGACGAAAGTGGTTTGATCGGGCGCCGTGGCGGCGCCCGAGACCCATCGCACCATCGACGCCATCTGGCGGATCGAATCCCCCCGGCTGATCGCCGGTCTGACGCGGATGGTGCGCGACGTCGGTCTGGCGGAAGACCTCGCGCAGGACGCCCTCGTCGTGGCCCTGGAGCGGTGGCCGGAAGCGGGCATCCCGGACAACCCGGGCGCCTGGCTGATGGCCACCGCCAAGCGCCGGGCGATCGACCTCCTGCGGCGGGACAAGCTGCTCGACCGCAAACATGAGGAGCTCGGCCGCGAGATCGATTCCCGCCGGGATCAGGCGTTGGAGGACCTCGAGGCGGCGCTGGATGACCCCGTGGGCGACGATCTGCTGCGCCTCATCTTCATCTCCTGCCACCCCGTGCTCTCCACGGAGGCCCGGGCGGCGCTCACCCTGCGCCTGCTCGGCGGCCTGACCACCGACGAGATCGCGCGGGCCTTCCTGGTGCCGGAGCCGACCGTGGCGCAACGGATCGTGCGGGCCAAGAAAACCCTTTCGGAAGCCGGCGTGGCCTTCGAGGTGCCGCGCGGCGACGAGCTGGCCTCCCGCCTGTCTTCCGTGCTGGAGGTGATCTATCTCATTTTCAATGAGGGCTACGCGGCGACCGCCGGGGACGACTGGATGCGCCCGGGGCTCTGCGAGGACGCCCTCCGGCTCGGCCGCATCCTCGCCGAGCTGGTCCCGCGGGAACCGGAAGTCCACGGCCTCGTCGCCCTGATGGAGATCCAGGCCTCGCGCTCCCACGCGCGGATCGGCCCGTCGGGAGAGCCGGTCCTGTTGCTCGATCAGAACCGCGCGCGCTGGGACCATCTCCTGATCCGCCGGGGCCTCAACGCCCTCCAGCGCGCCGAGAAGCTCGGCGGAGCGAGAGGCCCCTACGCCCTCCAGGCCGCGATCGCCGCCTGCCACGCCCGCGCCCGGACCCCGGAGCAGACCGACTGGCCCCGCATCGCGGCCCTCTACGCCGCTCTCGCCCAGCTCATGCCATCCCCGATCGTCGAGCTGAACCGCGCGGTCGCGGTCGCGATGGCCTTCGGCCCGGCGGCGGGGCTGGAGATCGTCGATACCCTGACCTCCGAGCCCTCGCTCAAGGGATATCACCTGCTGCCGAGCGTGCGCGGCGATTTTCTTGCGAAACTCGGACGTTTTGAAGAGGCCCGGGCGGAGTTGGAGAAGGCCGCCTCGCTCACCCGCAACAATCGGGAACGCGATCTGTTGCTGGAGCGGGCCCGGGCGTTGGAGACGGGGACCGCACCCTCCGCCTGATCGAAATCCGCGCAAGATCAAACCGATCCATCAGCGTTCACCCCGGGCCGGCGGCTCGCTCCGGGTCCTGTCGAGCACCTCAATTTATGGAAGCAGTACGTTCTGTAGCTCGCGTGGATCCACGATCTTCAAACGCGACCCGGGCTGGCCCCCTGGTTCGACTGATCGATCGGAGGCGGATGCCGTCTCCGAAGTGAGGGAGTCATGCGTCTGAATCGATTGAAGGCAGCGGCCCTGCTCGCTGCTCTGTCATTGGTGATGGTGAGCGCTGAAGCATCCGCGGCGAAGACGGTCAAAGAGCTTTCCCGG
>DATAHG010000291.1:0-1564 GCA_036263295.1 Thermoanaerobaculia bacterium
GTCATCAATACGGTCTCGGGCGCGGAGATCGAGCATGTCGCCATGTACAACCCCGAGCCGCCCGGCGTCGTCGCCGGACGGCCGTTCCTCTACGACGCGTCCTTCAGCTCGAGCCACGGGGATTCCTCCTGCGCGAGCTGCCATGTCTTCGGCGACCTCGACAGCCTGGCCTGGGACCTCGGCAATCCGGACGGCTCGGTGCAGCCCATCCCGGGGCCGTTCGAGGTGAACCCCCTGGCTTTCGGCCAGCTCGCCAGCCATCACCCCATGAAGGGACCGATGGTCACGCAGAGCCTGCGCGGCATGGCGAACCACGGGCCCATGCACTGGCGCGGCGACCGCACCGGCGGCAACGACAACCCGACCGCGCAGCCGGACAGCGGAACTTTCGATGAAGTTGCGGCCTTCCAGCAGTTCCAGGCCGGCTTCACCAACCTCCTGGGGCGCAGCAGACCGATCGACGACGACGCGATGAACGCGTTCACCGCCTTCATCCTCCAGGTCGCCTATCCGCCCAATCCGATCCGGCGGCTCGACAACCAGCTCACCCCGAGCCAGCCGGCCGGGCACGACTTCTTCCTGAACAACGTCTCCGATTTTACCAACCGGGGAACCTGCACGTCCTGCCATGTGCTCGATCCCGACGCGAACCGGCAACACGGCGTGGCCGCGCCGGGCTTCTTCGGCACCGACGGCCGCTATACCTTCGAAGCGGGGGCGGAGCCCTTCAAGACCCCTCACTTTCGTAACGCCTACCAGAAGGTCGGCATGTTCGGCCTGAAGACGAGACCGACCATCCCCACCGACGACGCCTTCCTGGGCCCCCAGATCCGCGGCTTCGGTTTCACGCACGACGGGGCCATCCCGACGATCTTCAACTTCATCAGCATCACCACCGATTTTGGAGGCTTCAACCAGTCGCCGGCGACTCCCGGCGGGTTCCTGCCCGGGCCGGCCGGCGAGCTCCAGAAACGGCAAGTCGAGGATTTCCTGTTCGCCTTCGACAGCAACCTGGCGCCCGTCGTGGGACAACAGACGACGCTCACCAAGACGAATGGGGCCGTGGTCGGAGGGCGGATCGACCTGCTGATCGGCCGCGCCGGGGCGGGAGAGTGCGATCTGGTCGTCAAGGGCGGCAGCGATGCTCCCGCAAAGGGCGAGAAGGGGTATCTCTACGACCCCGGCTCCGGCCTCTTCCTTGGCAACCGGAGCCAGGACGCTCCCCTCTCCGACGCCAGCCTGCGGCAGCGCGCCCTGCAGAAAGGCGGTGAGCTGACCTACACCTGCACCCCGCCGGGTTCGGGGGTCCGTATCGGCATCGATCGCGATGAAGATGGCGTCCTCGACGGCGACGAAGAGGACGCCGGCAATCTGCGGCAGCTACTCAAAGCGGCTGCGTAAGCGTGAGGCTCCGCGGGGCGAACCGGGCGGTCCGCCCCGCCGGGGCGGTGTCTACGGCAGGACGACGCAGGTCACGCCCTGGTCGGTCTCAAGGGGCCACGCGGTTGGCCCAAGCGGTGAGAAATGCCAGAGTCACCGTCGAGGAATTGGCCTCCGCGAGCCC
>DATAHG010000292.1:0-2062 GCA_036263295.1 Thermoanaerobaculia bacterium
CGCCCACGAGCTGGTCCATCAATTCTCGCTGCGCGGGCTCAACTGGCTGTTCGAGCCCTCTTACCTGGATTCCGGCTACCGCAGTCACCAACTGATGGGGATTTCGGAGCACTTCGAGGTGCAGCTCACCCTGCCGCCCAATCCGGAAGGCAAGGACGCCGATTACCTCTATCAGACCGACGCCAGCTCGCAGGGCACCCCGCGCGGCACCTGGGGGATCCTGCGCTCCTACGACTCGGCCGCCAAGCAACCTTTCCTGGAGCCGCTGCCGAATAATCCCATCGGCCGCTCGCGCCAGGCGCTCTCCGGCGTCGAGTATTGCAGCCCCGACTCGCGCAATCCGGCGGGCGGCAAGTACCGCAGGTATTCGGTGCTCGCCCTCGCGGCCGAGCAGCTCGACGGTCCGGAAAAAGCGATCGTCTACCGTCCCAAGGCGCAAGTGAAAGTGGCCTTCCAGGACAAGGACGGCAAGATCGTGGAGATCCGCGACGTCGAGACGCCGCTGTTCTCCCCCGAGGGCCTGATCTACGCCCTGGAGGAGGACGTGATCTGGGACGGCGCCAAGAACAAGTGGCGCTGGAAGCCGGGCCTGGACTTCGAGCCCCTGGTGCTGCGCGCCGCGGCCGGCGACTGCATCGAGGTGAAGCTCACCAACCGTTTCGATCCGAAAGACGGCGCCTTCAACTTCAACGCCGTCAGCCAGGACGGGCGGCCTGCCGACAAGATCTGCACCGAGAAGGAATACCGCATGCTGCGGGAAAACCCCCACAACTTCGTGGGCGCCTTCGAGGCGGACAACCGCTGCTTCGGCGGCAACAAGGCCTCCACCTGGGCGGGTCTCTATCCGCAGCTCGTGGCCTACGATCCGCTGCAGTCGAGCGGTTACAACGTGGGCTTGAACCCGGTGCAGACCGTGGCCGCCCCGGGCACCAACCGCGGCCCCGAGACCACCACCTATTACTGGTACGCCGGAAAAGTCGACTGGAACGAGCAGGGGCGGGCGGTCTGGACGCCCGTCGAGTTCGGCTCGGCCAACCTGCTGCCGGCGGACCCGGTGTTCCAGCACCCGAAGGGGCTGTTCGGCGCCCTGATCGTCGAGCCCCAGGGCACGAGCTGGCGCACCGATCCCAACACCCGCGCCTCGGCCACGATCAAGAAAGCTGACGGCAGCGAGTTCCGCGAATTCGTGATGATCGCGCAGGACGACATCGAGATGTTCTGGCGCGACAGCCACACCGGCAAACCGGTGGCGGTGCCGATCGTCAGCGCGGAAGCCGAGGCGGCGGTCAACTACCGCAGCGACTTCCTGCTCTTCAAGCTGGCCCCGCCGGCCCCGTGGTCGGTGGCGGTCGATCCGGACGGCGCGATGACGATCTACGATCAGACGCGAGTCGATCAGACCCGTCTCCTCGCCAGCCAGTTCCACGGCGGCGACCCGGTGACGCCGGTCTTCACGGCGCACGCCGGCACGCCGGTGCGCTTCCGCATGCTGCATCCGGGCGGCATCTTCGAAGGGCACGTCTTCACCCTGAACGGCCACGGCTGGCCGGAGCTGCCGTACGCCCACACGAAAAACCCCAACAATCCGGGCGGCGATCCCTACCTTTCGATCGCCCAGACGATCGGCAACAACCCGCTCGCGGAGTGGAAAGGCCAGCAGATCGGCATCGGTCCGCTGTCGCACTACGACTTCGTGATGGAGCCCTCGGCCGGCATGCACAACGGCGCGGGCGGCAGCCAGAAAGTCCCGGGCGACTACCTCTACCGCAGCTTCCCGGCGGTCTTCTTCGAAGGCGGCTTCTGGGGAGTCTTCCGGGTCGGTCCCGAAGTCCCGGCCGGCCAGCAGCGCGACGTCATCGCCGTCACCACCGCCACCCGCCAGAGACAGGGCGGAGTGGTCCTGACCGGCGCCAACAGCTCGATCCTGGGCACCGACCGTTTCGCGGACGGCGTCCGGATCTACCAGGGGGGAGCCGATCCCCAGAACGGCACCTGCACCGGCAAAGAGCTCAAGGGCCGCTTCGAAGTTACCGACACCACCGGCCCGCAGCGTAAGTGGCGC